>CALIGP010000243.1 GCA_938021455.1 uncultured Lewinella sp.
GACGAAGAATCGCGAGATCCCAGCAGTAAATCTGGCATTGGGGCGTTACGTAGCAGTATGCAAGAAACAATGCAGCAGTGGGATGATTCCAAGACTGGAGAATTTGCGTCGGGTCTTCTGGAACAATTCGACACGACAACAACAAAAGAACACGTCTTGTACCCTAAACAGATCGCAGTCGTAAAGGAAGAGCTGGAAGCTATGGGCCACCAGTTCCGCGAGACCAAATACATGGCCGTCATCAAAGCCCTTCAGCGGCTACCAAACGGAACGATCGTTGCAGCGGCGGATAAGCGGAATCCGGATGATGATGTAAAGGGATATTAAAAGGGACAAATCTGTTCCATGACTAGCAGGTAACAACAGGCTATTTTCATCTTATGCCAGTTGCTCCCCAGTCAATCTCCCAAAACACGATTAACGGGTTTCTTCAGCAAAACATAGGTTATACTGGTGGCAGCTCAAAACGATATATTTACACACGTCCTTAAACGATTAAAAAGTAAAATCCTCCAACAAAAGTAAAATTCCACTTCAACTTAAACAATGAGCAACTTCAATTTTAAAAAATTAATTTTACCGATAATCTTTATAATTATTTCCTTTGTCGTGATTAACAAATGCTCCTTCCACTCTCTGCCTAAAGAAAAAATATCTCCAATCAAGGCTGACGTTGAAGAAAGTTACGCTAATGATGAATATAGGCTAACTATTAAAAATCTGATAGAATGCCCAAATAGATTTATTTTAAGTTGCCAGAACGACGAGGTTAATGAAATACTAAGTCTCTATTCCCCCATAACCCTTAAGCCCAAAACCGATACCACTATAATCATAAAGGGGCAAGGTGATTTAAAAGGAAGAATTAAGATTAACTTTAAATGGGGAGACCCAGAACTACCAATACAATCCAACAAACTTAAAAGCCTTCCTTTTCCGAAAGGAAGAGCTTACGGACTACTACAAGGCAACAATTCTAATCCAACCCATAACTCAAAGTCATCAAGATATGCGTTTGACTTTACGATGAATATTGGAGACACTATCACCTCAACCCAAAACGGCTTTATAGTTACGGTTATTGATGGATACAATGGCTGGGGTTACAGTAAAAAATGGAAAGCTTATGGAAACCAGGTAATGGTTTACGACACCGCATCTAATTTATTTACGATGTATGGTCATTTAAAGCAACATGGCAGCCTGGTAGAAATAGGCGATTATGTATCAATTGGCCAACCTATTGCACTAAGTGGCAAAACAGGACAAACGTCGGAGAAGCACTTACACTTTAATGTTTTCCAGGCTAACAATGGAAAAGGAGGTCTAACATCTTATCCTCTGGATTCAATAGGAGAGTACAAGGTCAAGGAATTGAAACGGCATCAATTGATAGAAAATAGGATTATGCGATTTAAAGGCGAGTAAAAAATTAACCTCATGGCACTACGGATTACCTTAGACCAACGCCTTCAAAGCACTAGAGATTCGTTCAATTGCCTTACGCAGTTGCTCTTCGCTGGCAGCGTAGGAAATACGAATACAGTTCGGCGCACCGAAAGCAGCACCGGTAACGGTCGCTACGTATTTATCTAGCAGCAAGTACTCCGCCATATCGTCGGAGTTGTTGATGGTGTATTCGCCGTTGGACTTGCCAAAGAAAGCGCTGACGTCTGGGAAAATGTAGAAAGCTCCCTGTGGGCGGTTAACGCGTAGACCGTCGATGGCTTCGAGGCCGGCGATCATCATTTCGCGGCGCTTTCCGAAGGCTTCCTTCATGTCCATGCTCGGCTTGAGGCTCGTAGAGAGGGCCTCCACGCCCGCCCACTGGGCGATGCTGTTGGCACCGGAGGTACACTGCCCCTGCAGCTTCGCGCAGGCTTTAGCAATGTGCAATGGTGCACCGATGTAACCGAGTCTCCAGCCCGTCATAGCAAAGCCCTTAGAGAAACCGTTGACGGTGATGGTGCGGTCTTTCACTTCCGGGAAGGTACCGATACTGGCGTGCTTGCCGGTGAAGTTAATATGCTCGTAGATCTCATCAGAGACGACGTGAACGTGTGGATGCCGCCCCAGCATCTTCGAGATAGCCGCCAGCTCATCCGCTGTGTAGACCGATCCCGTTGGGTTACAGGGTGAGGAGAAGAGCATGAACTTGGTACGGTCCGTAATGGCCGCTTCAATGGCGGCGGGGGTTACTTTGAAGTCATCTTCAATCCCGGCCGTAACAATTACGGGCGTGCCTTCTGCTACCTTTACAATGTCAGAGTAGCTCACCCAGTAAGGGCCGAGGATGATGGCTTCGTCGCCAGGGTTCAACATAGCGTTAGCCAGGTTGGCGATCGACTGCTTTGCACCGGTGGAGACAACAATCTGGGCGGGACTATACTCCAAGCCGTTCTCCCGCTTGAATTTATCGGATACCGCCTCCCGTAAAGCGGGGATACCCGGAACAGGCGTGTACTTCGTGTGACCAGCATCGAGCGCCTTTTTCGCGGCGGCTTTGATGTGCTCCGGGGTATCAAAATCAGGTTCTCCGAGGCTCAGGCTGATAACATCGTGGCCCTGGGCCTTCACTTCCCGCCCAAGAGCGGCCATCCGCAGCGTAGCGGACTCTTCCATATTAAGAACTCGGTTGGAGAGCGGAGAGGTGATAGTAGACATCTTGATTGATCTTGAGGGGGTTAATTTTAAAACTACGCAAAGTTAGTAAGCACGACGGGCTTGTAGGGGTAAATGTTTGGGCTATTTGTCCGAAGGCTAAAGCCTCCTTTCTGTTCATCAGCCTTAATGCCGGGTGCCAGCGTTGAGGCTGGCGAACAGCTCCATATTGCTCTTTACAACAACCCCTTGCACCTGCGTCCGCGCCCAGCCTTTCTTATTGCCCATGTTAACTACATTTTCCAGCACAGTATTCCCCTTACACCAAAACTATCCAGCAGGCGACAATCCCACCACGAAAAAAGACAAAGCCAGTGGATAGTCCGTAAATTTGGGTCATCAAACGTTTTACTATGCGGTTCCTTTCTTTGATTTTGTTGACTTCGCTTTTTTTCTCCTGTATTGGTGAAGATGTAGTAGAAGATTATGTTGCACCACAAATCAGACTGACCAACCCCATCAGTAGTATCGAAGAAGGGACCAACTATCAGTTTGAGTTTCAGTTTTTCAACAATGTTGGGCAAACAGAGGCGGTTAATGCCAATTGGTCTTCAGAAGACCCCAGCATTGTAAGCATTTCTTCCACTGGCCTGGCCTCTGCCCTGGAGGTAGGGACGACGAACCTTAGCGTGACTTATCAAGATGAGTTTGGCGAAAGTGCCACCGATGCCCTCTCCGTAGAAGTCGGCGAATCTACCGTCGTGGTAGAAGTTATGAGCAAAAGCGGATCTATTGCGACCACCAGCAGCTACGATTTGGAAGGCGACTTCACACTGACGGAGCTTCCCGATGGACAGCTGGACCTCTCCTTTGGTGCAGACTATATAGCGGATAGTGGTCTTCCGGGCCTGTTTGTCTACCTAAGTAACAACCCCAACTCCACCAATGGAGCATTAGAAATCGCTGCAGTACAAACCTTTTCAGGAGCACATAATTATATCATTGACGGTGCTACGCTGAATGATTATTCTCACGTCCTGTACTTCTGTAAGCCCTTTAATGTGAAGGTTGGGGATGGGGAGATTGAGTAAGGGAAAAAGGAGTAAGGGAGTAAAGAGAGGGAAGAGTAAGGGAGAGAAAAGAGTAAAGGGGGAGAAAAAATTGGTTTCTATCCCAAATCGCCCGTAATCAGTTTTAAAAATTCGTTCCGGGTACGCTCTGCTTTGAAGGCACCGGTAAAAGCGGAAGTAGTTGTCGCAGAAGTTTGCTTTTGCACTCCGCGCATCATCATGCACATATGTCTTGCTTCAATGACTACAGCAACGCCCAGTGGATTAAGTGTGGTTTGGATGGCTTGCAGAATTTGATCCGTCAAGCGCTCCTGCACCTGAAAACGACGGGCAAAGACATCAATTACCCGGGGAATTTTACTCAAGCCGACGATGTAACCATCCGGAATGTAAGCGACGTGGGCCTTCCCGAAGAAGGGTAACAAGTGATGCTCGCACAAGCTGTAGAGCTCAATGTCCTTTACAATGACCATCTCCGAGTAGTCCTCAGCAAACATGGCACTCCGTAGAATTGCCTCCGCGTCCTGCTCGTAGCCCTGGGTAAGAAATTGCATCGCTTTCGCGGCTCTTTCCGGCGTTTTCAGCAGGCCTTCCCGGCTCACCTCCTCTCCTACTCCACTGATAATCTCCGTGAAGTTTTTAGACAATTGGTCAGTGACCTTATCGTCGTAATTAAGCGTATTTGTAAATGGCATTGGTTATTTTCTTCCTTGGGGGCCGAAGTATTCAGCAAAAATGTTTTCGGTCTCGTGTAACCTGACGCAGTACAATTGAGCGCCGCGTTCGTTGACCCGGGATTCGATTCTGTTCCAGAACGCTCTGGCAAGGTTTTCAGTTGTTGGTTGGAGATTGGAAGAGAACCATTCGATATCAAGATTGATATTACGATGGTCTACCTGATCAACAATCTCCTCCTTTACGATCGTCGAGAGAAGTTTGGCATCCATCACGAAGCCCGTTACGGGGTCTGGCTCTCCAACAACCGTTACGAAGAGCTCATAATTGTGGCCATGCCAGTTGTGGTTAGAGCACTTGCCGAAGGTGGCTTTATTCTTCTCATCGGACCAATCCGGATGGTGCAGTTTGTGGGCCGCATTGAAGGTCTCACGTCTGGTAAGGTATAACATGGGCGCAAAGTTAAGCAAGCGTTTTTTGGGAAACGTGACTAAGTGTTAAAACTTACGTCAGACGAATGGTTTCAATTTCAAAACTACTTTTTTACGGGGACAAAGCCCGGCCGCCAAGTCGGATTGTCCCAAAAACTACTCTTTTTACATGGCAAATATTCTTGACAACCTCAAGGGGATGATTACCCCCGAACTGATGGGCACCATCAGCAATCAGCTCGGCGAAAAAACCGGAGGCGTAGAGTCTGCACTCAACGGCATTCTACCTTCTATCCTTGGAGGCATGGTACAAAAAGCAGAAGGCGGCAACTTTGGTGCCATCTTCGACATGCTTAAGGGCGACAACAACTTCGACCTTGGCGATCTTATCGGTATGATGGGCAGCGGCAATCTTGCCCAAAACGACCCACGTGATATTGGAGGCGGGCTCCTCAGCTCTCTACTGGGAGACAAGACGGGTGGTCTGATCGATGCCATTAGTGGTATGGCCGGACTTAACAAAAAATCTTCCTCTTCCCTCCTGGGCATGGCGGCTCCTTTCATTATGAGCTTCCTGGCTAAGAAAATCCGTGGTGAAAAGCTCGACGCTGGTGGTCTGGCTTCCATCCTCCTTGGTCAAAAGAGTAGCATCATGAGTGCTATCCCCGCTGTTCTTAGTGCAGTTCTTGGCTTCGGCAAGCAATCTGCCGTAAGTCACGCAACCGGCGCAGTAAGCAACACGGCTAAAGCTGCTACAGCTGCCGTTGGTGGCGCAGCCTCTGCAGCAACTGGTGCAGTAGGTAACGTAGCTGGTAGCGTACGGGACGCAGCTCCCGCAATGGCCCCACCCAGTGGTGGTGGTGCAATGGGCTTCCTCAAGTGGTTACTCCCCCTCCTCCTCCTCGGTGCCCTCGCATGGTTCGGCTTGAAGAGCTGTGGTGATGACGTTACGGCTGGCATGTCAGATGTTGCAGGAACTATGACCGATGCCGCAAGCGACGCTGCTGGCGCTGCTGGTGACCTGGTAGACGGTGCCGCTGGCGCAGCCGGCGATATGGTAGACGGTGCAGCCGCTGCCGGAGGTAGCCTGATGAGCAGCCTCAAAGAAACTGCTAATGGCCTTTGGGAATTGGTACTTCCTGGTGGAGCTAAGATCGAAGCTAACAAAGAAGGTGTTGAGTACTCGCTCATCGACTTTGTCAAAAGCGACAGCGCAATTGACAAAGAAACCTGGTTCGATTTCGATGCCCTCCGATTTGCAACCGGTAAGGCTGAGCTAGACTCCGATTACTCTATGCGTCAGATCAACAACATGATCGCCATCATGAAGGCTTACCCTGATGTAAACCTTAAGATTGGTGGTTACACCGACAGTGATGGTGGCGAAGAGGCTAACATGAAGCTTTCCGAGCGTCGTGCCAGCACCGTAATGGCCGCTATCGTTAATGGAGGCATTGATGGCTCCCGTCTCGCTGCTGAAGGTTACGGTGAAGCACATCCTAAGTGCCCAGTAAACGACACGCCTGAGTGTAAGGCGCAGAACCGTCGTATCGCTGCTCGGGTTACTGCAAAGTAATTCCTGAAGTTATATTGACATAAGTTACCCCCGTCGGATCTTCAGGATCTGGCGGGGGTTTCTTTTTGGGGCTAGTCGTCAGACGAAGACTCCAAATAGCATACCCTTCAATAACGAGTGTCTCTTCTTTGTGCCCTTTGTGCCTTTGTGTGCTTGGTGTCAAAAAAGTCGCCTGCGGCCAATAACCTAAAGCGCGGCCAGCGGATCGCCCTTTATTCCTCGGAGATCAAGCCGATGCCTTAAAGTTCCTCTTCCCAAATTCGTAAGGAAGGACTACACCAGCCGCTAACAAAATCTACTAGCTCTAATACTCTGTCCTCTTTTTCCGCATTACCCATAAAGTCGTTTCGTAACTCCGAAAGAATTCGCGTTGCTTCTTGCTGGCTTCCCCCTCCATTTTTAAACGCTATGATCTCTGTTCTCAAATCAAGGAGATTTTTGTTGCTATTTATTTCTTTTTCTATCGCTGATTTCACAGGCATGTTCACTAAAGTCTATAAGTATAGCAAACCAACAGTTTTATTCCTGACCGAAGTTGCTCCCCGATAGCCTTACTAACATCTTATCCGGAGGAGCGGGAGGAGAAAAGGAGTAGGAAAAGAGACGCAACGTTCATTGGATATACTCTACCCGGAGAGTTGGATTTTTAGGATTCTAAAGCAGAATATTTAGGATGGCATCCCAAAAATTTCACCATAATTCTTTACATCCTAGTCTATTTTTTAAAGGCGTGAGAATAGCAAAAGGCTCGATTTTAACGCACAGCGTCTCCACCAAAGGCCCACCATCATTCTACCGACTACCACACTACCAACTACCCAGCCACCTCCATCCGTGGCAACTCGAAAATAAAGCTGGTCCCTTCCTTCAGCTTACTCTGAATCCGAATACTCTTATCGTGTAGTTCCAGAATTTTCTTCACAATGGCGAGGCCCAGCCCTGCGCCCACGTTACGGCCATTTGCGGAACGGTTCCCTTTACGGTAACGATCAAAGATGAATGGAATATCAGCTTCGGGGATGCCGGGGCCCGTGTCCGCCACGCGAACCCGGACGTCGTTTTGATCAGCCCGCATTTCCAGCAAAATCTGTCCGCCATTGGGCGTAAACTTCAGGGCATTATCCATCAGATTATTTAGCACCCTTTCTACGAGTCCCAGATCCGCAAAAATGCGGGGTAGTTCCTGTGGTACGTCCAGCTTAATCTCAATACCTTTGCCGGCCGCCAGGACACTGAACTTGTGAGCAACATCCTGCGCCAGTTCGCCAACGTTAAACGCCTCTTTGGTGGGTTCAATTTGTTGAGCTTCCAGTTTGGAATACTCGAATAGCTGGCTGATGAGGCCAGAAAGACGCTCGGAGCTGTTATAAATCGTTTGCAGGTGGCGCTTCCGGTCTTCAGGAGGCATCCCCTCAGTCTTCATGATCAGGGTTTCCACAAAGCCCTGGATGATGGCCAGCGGCGTGCGCAGATCGTGGGAGATATTGGCAATGAGCTCCCGCCGGAGCTGGTCCAACGATTTCATTTCATTGATGTTAGCACCAATTCGTTCTGCCATATCATTGAAGGTAGTAGCGACTACGGCAAACTCCCCCTTTGCGTCCGTGTCCACTCTAGCCTCGTAGTCCCCTTCCTGAAACCGATGAACAGCCGTTTCGATCTTTCGGAGGTTACGCGTTAAATAACGGATGGCAATCAATGCCATCAGGAAAGCGGCCAACAGGCTTAGGAAAAACAAGTTAGCGCCCAATTTTAGCATGTAAGATGATTGTAACGGGCCAGTTACGGAAGCCTGCTCATCACCACTCAGTATGATGTAAACGAAGCCCTCCGAGTTGCCTGCTTCGTCCTTCACTTCTGCGGCGGAGAAGATGTTGGATTTATCCGGATGCCGGGGGTCATCTCCCTTCAGGAAGGGCCGGTTTGTGGGGTCGGCAGCGATGAAATCCCGAATGGGGCCAAGACCAACCCGTTCCAATTCTACGGTTTTGTTGGGCGCTACGTAGGTGATAATCTCACCGTCGGGCTCTAACAAATAGACCTCAACACTCGGGTTGATCACCATCATGGAGTGCATAATGTCCTGGATGGTGGAGGTGTCCACTTTTCCGTTTACAAGTGGCTGAATCTCATGTACCATGTGCTCAGCAATCCCACCATAAAGCCGTTGATTTACTTCCGCTCCATAATCTTCACTAATGTAAGAGGAAACCATAACGTAGGCGGTTCCCACTACTAAAAGTAGGGCCAGAATGATGGCGGAGAGTTTGAGAAATAGTTTGTTCATGGGGAAAGACGATAAGATAAATACGGCGCAAAACGCAGGTGCAAAAAATGGTTATAAGAGCAATGGATAAGGGCCTATAAGTCTTCGTTGAAGCGGTAACCCACGCCCCAGTTAGTAAGGATGTATATGGGGCGTTGTACGTCCGGTTCAATCTTTGTCCGCAAGCGGTTAATGTGAGAGTTAACCGTATGCTCGTAGCCATCAAAATCATAACCCCAGACGAGGTTAAGAATCTTGGCCCGGTCGTAGCATTTCCCTGGATTAGCGGCCAGTAGACTGAGCAGTTCAAATTCTTTAGGGGATAAATCAATCCGGTTACCGTAAGTCGTCACCTTTCTTTTGTCGAGATCGATCATGAGGTCTCCATAACGGTAAAGAGCCGTTTTCTCCTGCTGAGAGGTTGCCTGTAATGCTCGCTCCGCCCGCCGCAAAAGCGCCTTTACCCGAGCAATGAATTCCCGAACGGAGAATGGCTTGGTGAGGTAATCATCCGCCCCCATCTCCAAACCGATCACTTTATCAAATTCTTCAGACTTAGCGGTTAGCATCAAAATAGGTGTATTGATTTCCTTCCCCCGGATTCGGCGGCAGATTTCTGTACCGTCCATTCCGGGCAACATCACGTCCAGAATGATAATGTCATAAACGTTGTCAAAAGCATGTTGTAGGCCAGTCGGGCCGTCCGTCACGGCCGTTAACTCACAATTAAGGTCCGTCATATGAATACGGAGCAATTCAATGATGTCCGGATCGTCTTCAACAATTAAGGCATGGCGTTGCATAAGTAGTACTGTTTTTAATAAATCCCTTCATCAATAAAGGGCAACTCTCAAAAGCCCGGCAAAGAAAGGCTTCAATTATCACGGAAGTATCACAGTTTCCTTGCTCTTTATGTTGACAAAGATGAGCTACACTTGCTTTGGCACTAGAAAAAGTCGGGATAAGTGTCGCGATGGCTACAGTTGGGTGGCCTTTCCTTGCACCTGCGGCAGCGCCCAACAACACAACTACTTGTTTATCAACACTTAAACATGCTCCTAAATCTCTTTTGATGGTTGCGTGATACTTCCGTGATTATTGACTGCCCTCTACCCCGATACTTTTGCTCTTGTAACAATTTAACCTTTAAAGGAGAGTATTCTCTCCATCAAACACACAAGCATGCGATCAGTATTATACAACTCTTATTTACGATCCTGGCGGATAATTCCCGGGATATTCATTTTACTCCTAACGCTATTCAGTCATAGTCTCTTTGCACAGGAATGTGCCGCAGACGGTGGTCAATTAGCACTTGCTGAAGGAGGAGACATTAACATCATTTGTGCCGGAGACGGCATTAGCGACGCCTTTACGCCAGTACTAAGCGGAGCAAGCGGCGAAACTTTTGGCTGGATCATTACCAGTGCATCTGGCTACATCCTGGCCCGGCCTGCCGGCCCACCCTTCGATTTGGAAGGTGCTGGTGGTGGCGCCTGTTTCCTTCATCACATCAGCTATGACGCCAGTTTCACGGGTGCAATCTCTACGGGTGACAATATCTGTGAGCTAACGGAAAACGACGGCTGTTTTGATCTATCTAATCATATTACCATTAACCGACAGACTGGTGACAATTGCGATGCGGCCTGTACTGCTCTTAGTAGCGGTATTGCCCTGACGGATGGTTCTACCTCTACTTCCATTTGCGTCGATGAGGTCGGTGACCCCTTAGACATTGTTATGTCCGGCGAATTTGACGGCGACAATACAACCTTTATTATCACGGCCGCCAATGGTGAAATCCTGGCCATCCCTCCCGGCTTTGGGCCCTTCGATCTAAACGGTGCCGGACCTGGCACCTGCGTCATTTGGTACCTCGCTTACGATGATGGGCTTACCGGTCTTGCCGTTGGACAGAACACCGACGACTTTGATGGCTGTTTTGACCTCTCCAACGGAGTCGTCGTTCAGCGCAATGAAGCGGAAGCCGGAAGTATCGCACTCGACGATGGTGGTACTACCGCTAGTATTTGTGCCGATGGCACACCTGATCCACTTACGATTGCTATGAGCGGTACACCATTTGGCGACAACTCTACCTTCTTCATCACCGATGCCGTAACCGGTGAAATCCTGGCTATTCCGGGCAATAACGGTCCTTTTGATCTTGATGGTGCCGGTGCAGGTGTCTGTGAAATTTGGTATGTATCTTCTTTTGGCGATGTAACCGGTCTTGCTACGGGAAACAACATTGATGATCTGGCGGGATGTTTCGATCTGTCGAATGCCATTACCGTTGTCCGCAATACGGGCAACGACTGTGAAGGAGCCGTTGACGGCGGAGCCATTAGCCTCGCTACTGGTGGAACTGAAGCAACGATCTGTGTAGATGGTATTGCCGACCCACTGGAAGTTACCCGCGACGGTAGCGCAGTTGGTGACAACCGTACCTTCATCATCACCGATGCAGCGACCGGAGAAATTCTTGCCATTCCCGGCAGCAACGGTCCTTTCGACCTCGACGGTGCTGGTGGTGGTGTCTGTGACATCTGGTACCTCGCCTATAATGATGGTTTGACCGGACTGATGACCGGTAACAATGTTACTGACCTGATGGGTGAGTTTGACCTTTCCAACGCTATTAGCGTCACTCGGAATGCTCCGAACGCCGGACTCATTGCTCTCGAAGATGGTGCAACATCGGCTAGCATCTGTGCTGACGGCACCCCAGATCCGCTGACCGTGGTGATGAGTGGAACCGTTATCGGTGACAACTCTACCTTCTTCATCACCGATGCCGCCACTGGCGAAATCCTCGGTGTTCCTGGCAACAACGGTCCTTTCGACCTCGACGGCGCCGGTGAAGGTGTCTGCGAAATCTGGTACCTCTCCGCCTACGGAGACGTAACCGGTGCAACGATGGGTAATAACATCAATGACATTGACGGCTGTTTCGCCCTTTCTAACGCCATCACCGTAACCCGTAATGTGGGTAATGACTGTGATGGAGCTGTTGACGGTGGAGCCATTAGTCTCGCTACGGGCGGAACGGAAGCAACCATCTGTGTAGACGGTATTGCGGATCCACTGGAAGTTACCCGCGACGGTAACGCAGTTGGTGACAACCGTACCTTCATCATTACCGATGCGGTAACCGGAGAAATTCTTGCCATTCCCGGCAGCAACGGTCCTTTCGACCTCGACGGTGCTGGTGGTGGTGTCTGTGACATCTGGTACCTGGCCTATAATGATGGTTTGACCGGACTGATGACCGGTAACAACGTTACTGACCTGATGGGTGAGTTTGATCTCTCGAATGCCATCAGCGTTACCCGCAATGTAACCGAAGCAGGCACCATCGCACTCGCCGATGGTTCTGACGCCGCTACCATCTGTGTAGACGGAACGGCCGACCCACTGGAAGTAGTGATGAGCGGAGAAACATCCGGTTCTAACTCTACCTTCGTTATCACTGATGACGCAGGTATGATCCTGGCTATTCCCGGCAACAATGGTCCTTTTGAC
>CALIGP010000244.1 GCA_938021455.1 uncultured Lewinella sp.
TACCGTAAGCGAATGTCCCTCCCCTTCGGGTTGTAATCTGACCGAAAGGCTACCGCTCTCCCTTCCGTCATAAGCATACTTAAGCGCGTTCGTCACTAATTCATTCACGATGAGTCCGAGTGGGATCATACGATCGATGTCAAGCTCGGTATCTTCTACATCAAGCTTCAGCGCCAATTCTAAATCTGGCCGCTTCAGGTTTTTAACGAGCTCAGTGACCAGTTTTTCCAGATAATCCCGAGCATTGATCAGGGTGTTTACCTCATCGGTCAGGTACAGTTTCTGATGAATCAGCGCCATACTACGCACCCGGCTGTTTCCCATTTTCAGGGCTGCTTTTGCGCCATCGTCCTCTAGGTAGCGCCCCTGTAAAGAAAGAAGACTGGAGACCATCTGCAGGTTATTCTTTACCCTATGATGGATTTCTTTCAGCAAGGTTTCCTTTTCGTTCAGTGCCTTGGCGATGGTGTCTTTCTGCTTACCAATTCGCTGTCGCTGCCGGAAAAGCCAGTAGGCCAGAAAAGCCAATAAGGCCAAAATGAGAGCCGCTGCGATTAACAACCATTTTTGCCGGGTGATGCGGTCTTGACTCACCTGGTCCTCCAGTTCCAGCCGTTCTATTTCCGCTACTTTCAGGTCATTCTGAAACTGTGCTTCTGCATTGGCCACCGATTTTTCAAGTTCAGCTTCATTTCGCTCATGGGTTGCTTTCAAAAAGGCATCGAGGTAGGCCTGCGTAGAGTCCGGCTCTCGCAAATTAATAAAAGTCGTAATCTGGCTCTCCAAAATTTTACGCCTTACCTCAGGGAATTTTTCGGCACTTTTCAGTGCCTTCTGACCAATATCCCTTGCCTTACGGTGTTCCCCCAGCTTGTTGTACACCACAATCAAATTCCCGGCAGCGGAGGCATATTCTCGTTTAGCTCCGAGCTTTTCAAAAGTGTTGGAGGCCGCTTCGAGTTGGTCCCGGGCTTCCCCCAATTTGCCCTGGCGCATATACACCGTCCCCAGATTGGTTTGCACAAAAGCCCTTTGTCCCGGATTGGGTCGGCTTTGCTCATTAATAGCAGCAAGGGCAAGCTCGTAGAAATGGGTCGCACTGTCCCTATTCCCCAGGGTATTGTGGGCGTTACCTTGGTTTAGTAAAGGGTGAAAGTAACGCTCGGGCCGTTTTGCTTTCCGGTACATCTGCTCCGACTCCCGCAGCGGCTCCAAGGCCTCCTCGGTCAGGCCCGTCTGCATCAGAATCGATCCCAAATTAGACAGCGTTCCCGCCAGATTGTCTTCCTCTCCTGTCGTACTGCGAAATTTTGCAATCGCTTGCGTCGCCTGGCTGTGCCCGTAGGCCAGATCCCGGGTAGCCAGACCAACGATCGTACCCATTTGGTGGGCCCGCCCGATGGAAGGAGCATACCCCACACTATCCAGTCGTTTATAGGCCTCAACGGTCTTATCGATTAGGGGCCGAGCCTCCGTGAAACGCCGTTGCAGGCGCAACATCCACGCACGTTGAAAATTATAGGTAGCTTCAAAAAAGTCATTACTAACCTTTCCCTTAAAGCTCCTCATCGTGTCTTGATACGCCATAACGAGAGCGGTATCTTTCGGTGACACCTTATCGTGAATGCGACTGTACTGAAGAAATTTTTCGCTCTCACTTTGGGCCGTGTCAATGATTCGGCGGATACTGTCTCGATGGGCCTCAAAGTTTACTTTTTGGGCGCGGACGCAGGTGCAATGAAGGGTTAACAGGCATAGGGCCAGGAGACAATGAGAGGATTTCACGGTATGGGTAGGTAAGTAGGTAAATAATGGGTCAAGTCTTCACAAACGGAGACTTAATGACTCAATTTAAGTGTTTTGACGCATTTCGGGTGTTAAGAAGGCCATGGTTTAAAAGAAGACACTTCTCCCACTCCTTCAGCATAGTCTATTCCGCAATAAAAAATCCCGAAGCCATCATGGTGACTCCGGGATTTTCATCTTTCAACGTTGGGTGATGCCTACGCACTACAAGCAATACAATCCGGATCATCCAGACTACAAGCCTTGCCCACATTGGCAACCTGATCAGCACTGAGCTCATCGAAGCCGCCGGCGGCGGGGGAAGCTTTGGCTTCTGCCTTGGCGGCAGGGATTTCAGCGGTAGCGACGGCGACAGCCCCCTGACTACTTTGCTCCTTAACCCCTTGCTTTGCACCTGCGTCTGCGCCCCCCTTCAGCACCTTGGCTTTTACCTCACCATTGCCTTCCTCGCTCTGCTTACCCAGTTGCGTCTTGTCGACGGTAAACTGGATAGCATCCCGTGCAGCTTTGGTGCGGAGGTAGTACATGCCCGTCTTGAGGCCCTTACTCCAGGCGTAGAAGTGCATGCTGGAGAGCTTTTTGAAGTTGACGTTCTCTACGAAGAGGTTCATACTTTGGCTTTGGCAGATGAACGCGCCCCGATCAGCGGCCATGTCGATGACGACCCGCTGGCTGATCTCCCAAACCGTCTTGTAGAGGTCGCGGAGGTGCTGCGG
>CALIGP010000245.1 GCA_938021455.1 uncultured Lewinella sp.
GTCAACGAGCGAATTGCTCAACGATTGGAACTAACGGGCCTCCGGCTCCTCAAGCCGAAGAACGAAGAACGGACTATCGGCTCCGGCATGGTCGGCGAGCTACCTCACCCGATGGACAAAGGGACTTTTCTCCGCTTCCTAAAAGACCGGATGGAACTGTCTCTGATCAAGCACACCGTATTTCCAGAAGATCAGGTCACCACCGTCGCCCTCTGTGGTGGAGCTGGTGGCTTTCTGCTGTCAGACGCTAAAGCCGCCGGTGCTCAGGTCTTCGTCACTTCGGATTATAAATATCACGAGTTCTTCGATGCGGACGGGGAGATTACCATCTGTGATATTGGCCATTATGAGAGCGAACGGTTTACAACCCAATTACTTGCGGAGTTGTTAACTAAGAAATTCCCTACCTTTGCGGTTCTTTGCACGGAGCGAAATACTAACCCGGTTCGCTATTACGTGTAACCCCCCGAAGATAACAACCATAAATATCCCCCCCGACGCATGGCAGTAGCAACCGAAAAGACGGTAGAAGAAAAAATGCGCGAGCTGTATCGCCTGCAACAGATTGATAGCCAGATCGACGAAATCGAGATCCTGAAGGGCGAACTTCCAATGGAAGTAAGCGACCTGGAAGACGAGATCGCTGGCCTCGATACCCGCATCGCCCGCCTGGAAGGGCAGGTAAAGGAACTCCAGACGGAGATCAGCCGCCACGACATCAACATTCGCGAATCCGAGCAACTCATCCTTCGTTACGAAGATCAGATGAACAACGTGAAGAACAACCGTGAGTACGAGGCCCTGATGAAAGAGACGGAAATGCAGCGTCTTGAAATTCAGCTTTCCGATAAGAAAGCGGGTTCCTCCTCTCGTGAGTTAGAGACCAAGCAAGCTGCTTTGGACATGACCCGCGAGAAGCAGGTAGCCAAAACCGAGCTGCTCACCATCAAGCAGGATGAGCTTAAGGCCATTATTACCAAGACGGAGAAGGAAGAGAAAAAACTTCGTCGGGCTTCTGATAAGCAGCGCAAAGAAATTGCGGATCGCTTACTCCGTGGTTATGACCGTATCCGTAACACTTACCGTAACGGACTAGGTGTAGCTACCGTAGAGCGGAATGCTTGTGGTGGTTGCTTCAACGCGATTCCTCCACAGCAACAGCTCGAGATTAGCCAGCGCAAGCGGGTAATGATCTGTGAGCACTGTAACCGTATCCTCGTTGACCACAACATTGAGGAAGATATGGCGGTGGAGAAGTAATTTGTACTGCCGACGGAAGTCGGCGGCACAAACCGGACAGCACCCTGGCTTTTAGTCAGGGTGCTGTCCGTCTTTGGGGGGATACAGGAAAATAAAGAGTGACCAAGGCCGCCTACACTCTCCTTTCCCTTATTACATTTGCGGGAGCCATTAACCAAACAACACATGTCCGCCAGAATCCTAATCATCGGTGCAGGCCGTTCCTCCAACGCCCTAATCAAATATGCACTAAGACAAAGCGAACAGTTTGGTTGGCACGTAACCGTTGCGGATGCGGACCCCGCTGCGGCAGCAGCCAAAGTCAATGACCACCCCCGGGGCAAAGCTGTTTGGCTCGATGTAAGCAAAGTCAATGACCGACGCGAGCTAATTGAACGGGCAGATATCGTCGTCTCCTTACTCCCCGCTCACCTCCATTTAGAAGTAGCTCAAGACTGTATCCGGCTAAAGAAGCATCTCGTTACTGCCAGCTACGTTAGTCAAGAGCTGTACCGCTTGGGTGATGAAGCCCGCAACCGGGAGCTCATTTTCATGGGAGAGATGGGCCTCGACCCCGGCATTGACCATATGACTGCCATGCAGCGTATCAATGCTATTCGCGAAACCGGAGCCACCATTACCGCCTTCCGTTCCTTCACCGGTGGCCTAGTCGCTCCGGAAAGCAACAATAACCCCTGGGGATATAAATTCACCTGGAACCCTCGGAATGTTGTGCTGGCCGGCCAGGGGACAGCACAATATCTTCAAGACGGGAAGCTTAAGTTTCTCCCCTACCAACGCTTGTTCAGAACGATCTGGGACATCGAAGTTCCGGAGCTAGGCAAGTTTGAGGCTTACGCAAATAGGGACAGCCTCCTCTACCGAGAGCAATATGGCCTGGATGACATCCCGACCATCCTGCGGGGTACCCTTCGTTATCCCGGCTTTGCCGAATCGTGGGCAGCCCTTGTTCGTATTGGTCTTACCAATGCCGACTTCCCCATTCTGGACAGTGAAAAAATAACCTATCATGAGCTGATGGAAGCTCTTGCCCCCAGCGGCCCAGGCTCGGTGAAAGACCGAATTGCCCAGATGCTAAAACTGGAGTCAAACGGAGAGGTTATGAATAGACTTGTATGGCTGGGGCTATTCCGGAAGAAGCGGATTAAGCTTCGGGATGCCACCCCCGCGCTCATTTTGGAGAAACTGTTGTTGGACAAATGGCAATTGGGAGCCAAAGACAAGGATCTGATCGTTATGCAACACCAGATCGATTATGAACTGGACGGCAAAAAGTACCGCGACGTATCTAACCTGACCATGAAGGGGAAAAATGCTGAAGACACGGCCATGAGTCGCCTGGTTGGTCTCCCGATGGGTATTTTCGTACGGCTGATCAGCGAAGGCAGAATCAAGGCAACCGGCGTTCATATCCCCACCATGAAGGAAGTTTATGAACCCGTTCTGGAAGAGATGAAAGAGTATGGGATGGAACTGACGCATGAAACGGTGACGCTTTAGTGCTTTAGTATTTTAGTTCTTTGGTAATTTGGGGCGCTAATGAACCAAAATACCAAAGAACCAAAGGACCAGAACTCCCAGCTCATCCGTGCCGGACAATTTTCCCAGGCTGCCCGCCAGGGAGCGATCATCCTGATTGCCCTTGCGCTTCCCAGGCTCGGCGTTGGGCGAGATGTCATCGGACAGTGGGAAAGCCTACTCTACCTGGGTTATATTCTGGGCTTTGGCTGGCTAACGGGCTTATTGCAGGCCTACCTGGTTACCATCCGACAGGTAAACCCTGCGAAAGTGGCGGCCTTCTCCCGCTCAGCGGTAGCGGGTGTAGGCCTTTTCTCCGCCCTTCTCTTAGGAGTGGCAGCAGGTCTTCATAAGCCGCTGTTCAGCTTACTACGGCTCGGAGAAGCTCCTCCTGGCTGGTGGTATTTTTTCCTTTTCTTATTTACCCAATGGCCGGGGCTCTTTTTTGAGCAGGTGCTTCTGATCCGGGGCAAACCCTCAGCCTTGGCGGCCTTTGGGGCTTTCTCGGCAATAGGCTCGATTTTAGCGTTATTAGTCCCCATTTATAATGGTGCAGGTATTGCCCACGCCTTGTTCGTCTTGGCTATTTTTGCAGGAATAAAGGGGTTGATCATCCTCATTTATCTTCTCTACAAAGGTTGGTGGCAGCAGGAGTTACCTACCGTTACAAGTCCGGAAAGAAACGGTCAGACCACTAATGTTTCCAAGACTTTCAAGGGCCGTACTACATTACAACCTAGCTATACGACTACCCTACTAAAAACCGCCTGGCCCCTCATCTTCTACGCCTCCGTCGGCGCGCTGGTAACCGCCTTCGACCCCTGGTTCGTTAATTACTGGTATGCCGGAGATGAGTCCATCTTTGCCACCTTTCGCTATGGCGCACGTGAGCTTCCCTTATTAGCGGCCATTACGAATGGGACCATCGTCGTTGTATTACCCCGGCTAACGGAAGACCCTTCCGCTGGGCTCGACCTACTTAAAAGTAGTTCCCGAAGACTGTTTCACTGGATCTTTGGCGGTGCCATTTTCCTCATGGTCACCTCTCCCTGGTGGTGGACGGTGGTTTTCACGGAGTTATTTGCCGACAGCCTGCCGCTCTTTCAGGCTTACCTTTTTGTTGTCGTGAGTCGCCTCCTTTTTCCCGTTCCTGTGCTGACGGCTATGGGCCACACCAGGATGCTGATGATCTTTGGCTTGCTTGAGCTGGTGATCAATATTGTACTAAGTATTCTGCTGGCGCCCGCTTTCGGTCTAATGGGTATCATCTGGGCCACGGTCATTGCTTATCTCGTAGACAAAATTTGCCTGATGGCTTACCTGAAATACCGGACGGGAATCCCGCCCAAACGGTATACGGACTGGAGGTGGTTCGGGGGGTATTTATTGGTCATGACCTTATGCTATTTATTCCTGATTTAGATTTTTTCAGGCGCAAACGCAGGTGCAAGGAAGGTTAATGGAGCATTATTTTTGATCAAGACGTTGTACCCTGATCAAAGCTAGTGTTTTTAAAATTAAAATTACAAACAATTTTTAGTTTTAACTTTTATGCTCCTACATTTAGGGCATAAACACCTCATTATGCCCCATTTTCCGCTTTCCTCAGACACCCAATACACCACTCTTCTCAGCCGCATCGGTGAAAGATATCGAGCTGGCCGCGCCGCCGCCATTACCTCCGTTAATCGTGAGTTACTCCTCGCCTACTGGGAGATTGGTCGGTACATCGTGGAGTTTGAGCAGGAAGGAAAAAATCGAGCCGACTATGGCACGAAGCTTCTTCGTCAGTTATCTAAAGACCTGAAAGCCACTCACGGGTCGGGTTTTAGCCTTTCCAACTTGGAATACATGCGCAAAATTTATCATGCGTATCCAATTTCCCAGACACTGTCTGGGAAATTGAGTTGGTCACATTATGTAGAGCTTCTCATGATAAAAAACGAGACCGAACGCTCCTTCTACGAACAGCAATGTATCCATGAACGATGGAGCGTTCGGGAGCTGAAGCGACAGAAAGAGACCTCCTTGTATGAACGTCTTGCAGCTTCCAAGTCAAAGGAGGAAATTTTAAAGATGGCGCAAAAAGGCCGGCATATTGCTCGCCCGGAAGACCTGCTTCGCGAGCCCTACATCTTTGAATTCCTACAATTACCCGTTGATCATCGTCTGCGCGAGACCGAGCTCGAAAAACGTCTGGCGGATCACTTGCAGGCCTTCATGTTGGAGCTCGGTCGGGGCTTCGCCTTTGTGGGTAGGCAGCAACGTATTACCGTTGGCAACGAGCATCATTTCGTTGACCTTGTATTCTACCACTATATCCTAAAATGCTTCGTCCTGATAGATTTAAAAGTCCGCAAAGCCAGTCCCGGAGACATCGGTCAAATGAACATGTACCTCAATTATTTCCGTAACGAAGAAAACCGGGAAGATGATAACCCGCCCGTAGGCATCGTATTAGCCACGAGGCGTAACGAAGGAGTCATCCAGTATGCCCTGGAGGGCATCGGGAATCAGCTTTTAGTGAGTAAGTATGAGACCTTCTTGCCGAAAAAAGAATTGTTACGGGCGGAGATTGAGCGGGTGCTTGCGGAGGAAGAATAAAAAACATGAGTCATCCCTAATTTTTGGGTGAGATGACCATGTATTCTGGCAATGAATAGGGTTTTTAGCGATCAGCGGACAGCATTCAGGCAAAACAGCTCTGAATGCTGTCCGCTGATCGCTTTTTTATGCCAACCAAACTGGGTACAGGGGAGAAAATACAGGAAATGTTG
>CALIGP010000246.1 GCA_938021455.1 uncultured Lewinella sp.
CAAACGAAAGGCCTGGAGGTTAATGATGGTACGTTGAATAACACAGGTATGATCATTGTATCTGTGCCTGAAGACGAGGGCTTGCATGTACTTGGCGGTATGGCTAATAACCAGAGCGGCGGGCTAATTAAGATTGACGACGGTCTAAATAAGGCCGTAGAGGTTGAAGGAGGTACCTTAAACAATGGAGGTAATATTGAAATCTCTGCCCCTGCTGAGGAAGGAATGGACGTTCTTAGCGGGACGTTTAATAATCTGAACGGTGGACTGCTTCAAGTGGTAGATAGCCCCGATGACGGGCTGGAGATTAATAGCGGTATCGTTAATAATGACGGTGACTTTAGATTTTACAACTCCGCTAGCGAAGGTGTTGAAAACTTCGGTGGCAACACTACTTTCATTAATACGGCTAACGCTACGTTCTCCCCAGCCACCAGTTTGACCGAGAGTATTGGTGAACTGGAACTCAAAGGCGATATGGATTTAGGAGCTTCTACCACTACTTTTGAGATAAGAGGTACTGCTGCGGCAACAGAATATGACCTGCTCGATCACTTTTCGCCTAGCAGTAAAATGTCTAGCCTGGTAATTTCTAACGCCAATGCCGTACTGGATTGGGGGGCTTTTGTTCCCAGCCCGGGGGATGAATTTAAAATAGTCGATGGATCAGGTACGGTAAGCGGAGAATTCGCTTCCGTCACGAGCTCAAACCCAGCTATTGATTATACCGTAGATTATTCTGAGCCGACGGAAGTCGTCATCAGAATTGCGGAGCTCCTCCCTGTTGAACTCACGGTTTTTCGGGGTGAATTACTCCCCAAAGGCGCTTCTTTGCTAGAGTGGGAAACGGCTACCGAAATTGATAACGACTACTTTGATCTGGAATACAGCACCAACGGTCAGGACTTTGCTTTCCTCTCTCGTATTGAAGGCAACGGTAATACTTCGACGACCAGCCGGTACAACTTTGAGCACAGCAACCTGCTGGGTGAGATGAACTACTACCGCCTCAAGCAAGTAGATTTTGATGGTACTTCGACTTACTCCAGCGTAATTGTTCTGCGCCAAGAGTTGGTAGCTGGCCAAGGCTTGGTTTACCCTAACCCCGCTCGCGACGAGGTTGTCTACGTAGGAGCTGAAGCAACCCTAACATTCTTCAATGCTTATGGTCAACTAATCAAGCAGGTAACTGCTGCCTCGGGTAGTCAGACCATCAACGTGAGTGACCTTCCTGCTGGTACCTACCTGCTGGAGATTGTCAATGCCGATGATACCCGTGAGGTGAAGCGGTTGGTTAAGAGTGAATAAATGAGAAACAGCTTAGCGATTTGCTAAATCGGTGAGATTGTTTAGCGACCAACAGGCAACATTCAGTTCGATTAAGGCTGGATGTTGTTTGTTGATCGTTTTTTTTATGCACAAACGGGTTTTAAGTGCCTGTAAATAGGGGGTAAGCATTGCGAAATAGGGGGTTGATATTGTTTGTGCGATATGGGCGAAGGCCCAGCCTCCCACTCCATTACTACGGATAAGAGCAGTATATTTGGGTTCCGTCTTATGCAACCTCTCATTCCACCTTTCATACAGCAAAAGATACTGGCCGATGAGTATTCTGGCCAGTTAGATGCGTTTACGTTGAACGTAGATTTGTCTGGCTTTACTTTAATTACGGAGTCTTTAATGAAGGAGGGTTTGAGCGGCGCCGAAAGGCTCTCACACGTTCTCAACGAAGTTTTTGAGCCACTGGTAGCCTTAGTGTACTCGCGTGGAGGCTTCATCCCTTATTTCGCTGGCGATGCCTTTACGGCCGTTTTCCCGATGGCATTGGATAGGCGTCATGCTTTTCACTTGCTAAAGACGGCTGACCTCGCTCGGAAAATTTTTGAAGGCAGGGGTAACCAGTTCGGAGATAACTACACCATTGGCGTGAAGGTTGGTCTCGCGGCGGGACAGGTCGATTATGGAATTATAGGTGAGACCCTAAAAGGATTTTACTTTCGGGGGAAAGCTATCGATCAGGCTGCGTTTTGTCAGTCACGGGCAGAACAGCAGGAAATCGTGATGGACGACGTGATGAATGCGCTTTTGGAAGGCCGGAAGGTACTCTCTGAAACCGTCACGGAAGGCGCTTACCGCGTAATTGGAGAGCTGCCACAGGATACCCTTCAGCTGGAAGTAGCAGCACTGGAGTTGCCGACAATCAGCCCTGAAGTGGCCGTTGGTTTTCTTCCGCCAGAGGTGGTCCGCTATGATCAGGTCGGGGAATTCAGAACTGTAACCTCTGTTTTCCTTTCTTTTGAAGCCGTACACACGCACGAAGAATTGGACCGATTTGCGACGGTAGTACTCAATCAGGTCCATGATTTTGGTGGATACTTTAAAGAAATCGACTACGGAGATAAGGGGTCGTTAATGGTCATCTTTTTTGGTGCTCCGGTTTCTTACGAGAACAATACCGTTCGGGCCCTGGAATTTGCACTGACTGCACAGGCGGAACTGGAATCACTTAAAGAGAAGACAAAGCAAGACTTTCGCTTCCGTTTTGGCCTTACGGTTGGAATGGCCTTTACGGGTTTTGTGGGAGGTAAAGAACGTGTGCAGTATGCCTGTGTTGGTAACCGGGTTAACCTTGCTGCCCGTATTATGTCCTCCGCCGACTGGCAAGACATTCTGGTAGATGAAGAGCTCTCCCAAGTGCCTCACTTTCGATTTGAACTTAGAGGGAATACCCATTATAAAGGAATTCAAGCGGCTGTACCCACCTTTGCCCTAAACGGCAGAAGACAATCACTCGGTAAGCCTAATTACGGAGGAGAGCTTATTGGAAGAGAAGAAGAAACGAAGCAAATAATCGAGTTTGCTGAGCCCATTTTTCATCAGAAAAGAGCAGGTGTTGCCTATGTTTTGGGGGAAGCAGGTATAGGTAAGAGTAGACTCACTTACGAAGTCCGCCGGCACCTTAACCAAAAGCAAACAGTCAACTGGCTACTGGCTAGCGCTGATCAGATTCTGCGTAAACCATTTAATCCGTTTGTATACCTGCTGCAGAGAATGTTCCGGCAAAGCATAGACCTGGGGGGGAGTCAAAACCGCCGAAGGTTTCAGTTTCGGCTGAGCCAGATAAGACAAAGTCTGCGAAAGATTGATAGCGAGCAAAGCAATGATATCCTAAAGGAACTAGACCGGACAGAGTCTGTTCTAGCCGCTTTATTGGGCATAACCATGGAGCGCTCCCTGTGGTCTCAACTAGATGCCCAGGGCCGCTATCAGAACACCATTGATGCCCTGGTCAATTTACTTTTGGCCGAGTGTGTTTTGCAGCCCACCATATTGGAGTTAGAAGATATTCACTGGATTGATGACGACAGCATTACGGTCGTAACGGAGCTGGTTAAGCAAACCCGAAACCTGCCCCTGCTTATCATTGCTACTTCCAGGGCTGATGATGATGGCAAGTACTCTGCCATTGTAGATCAGGAGGCGGCGAAAGAGATTGGGCTGGAAAGTATAAGAGTAGAAATTTTTCCACTTAGTGAGGAAGCTGTTCGCCGGATGGCAGAAGCAACGCTTAACGCACCAATTGCTGACGATTGCCTCGAAACCTTATTACGGGCAACAAACAGTAACCCTTTTTACCTGGAACAGATTCTAGAGTATTTCCGGGAAAACGAACTTCTGGAACCGGATGAAGAGGGTGTCTTAAACCTGA
The DNA here is from genome assembly GCA_938021455.1 of uncultured Lewinella sp. GTDB lineage: Bacteria > Bacteroidota > Bacteroidia > Chitinophagales > Saprospiraceae > Neolewinella. Next base: position 3,710 of record CALIGP010000246.1, read on the forward strand.
CGGATGAGAGTATTAAGCTGTCCACGAGCATTTCTTCTATCCTGACGGCTCGGATTGATCGCTTATCCGACCTGGTCCGCGAAACGGTAAAGGCTGCCGCCGTAATTGGACGTGAATTCGACGTTCCGGTATTGACGGAGGTAATGCGAGAAGATACCGGCACCGATACCACCGAAGAAATGATTCTGCTGCTACGAGATCAGATCGAAACGGCAGAAAGAGGACAGATATGGAGCGCCATGAATGAGTTGCGCTACATATTCCGACATAGCCTCTTACGGGAAGCGGTATATGGGATGCAACTCACTACCAGATTACAGCAACTGCACATGCAGATTGCCCACGCAATCGAAAAGCTCTATTCAGATAATATCGAAGAACGGTATATCGATCTTGCCTTTCACTATGAGCACGCCGGGGAAAAAGAAAATACCATTGAGTTTTTGAGCAAGGCGGCGAACTATGCCAGAGCGAACTTCCAGAACCAGCAAGCTCTGGATTTATATGAGCGTCTGATTGAAAAATTCACTAGTCAGCCAGACCAGGACGTAACCGTAAATACACACATCAATCGGGGAAAAGTACTGGAAATTGTGGGCCGTTGGGAGGATGCTCAATCCGCCTACGAAGAAGCACAGCTTATCGCTAAGTCCAGCCGTGATATTCTACTGCTCGGGCGGACAAATAACCACCTAGGACGACTACATACTTTTAGAGGAGAGTATGATAAAGCCATGGAATACCTGAGGGTAGCCGCCAGCCTCTTCGAATCCGTTGACGATATGTTTGGCATCGCCAAAGCCTACAGTAATATGGGGCACCTCTACTTCCGGACGGCGCACTACCACGACGCCTTAACGTATTACGCCAAATCACTGGACCATGGCTTCAGCCGGGCGGGAACTTCGAGCGCTGCGGAAACGATTAGTCACCTTGGCCTTACGCATATGAACCTGGGGAACTACCCGGAAGCCATCAAGGTCGTTAAAGAGCAGATCCCACTACACGAGGAAAACCAGGATAGCATGGGCCTGGCTAGCTTGCACACCAATCTTGGCATTATTTACTTTGAGAGTGGTGATTACGACCGAGCCATGGAACACCATTACGCGGGGCTGGAACTGGCAAAAGAGCTGGGTAATAAACGACTTCAGGCGATTGGTTTGGGGAGCCTTGGTAGTGTTTTTGAGCGCCAGGGAAAATTTGAAAAAGCGGCAGAACTGTTTACCAAAGATTTGCAAATTTGCCATGAACTGGGCGATAGACAAGGCATCGCCGTTACTGAAGGATTAATCGGTGACATCAAAAGTGTAATGGGAGAGTTCACCGTCGCTATCCAGCACCTAGATCGTAGTCTGAGTATCAGCCGGGAGCTTGGTTACCGGAAAGGAGTTGCGAAAGCGGTAAACACCCTGGGAGACATTTATTATCTCCAAAAACAACACGACATCTCTTTGATGTACTACGATCAGGCCATAGAGATCGCCCGGAGTACGAACAACCGTCTGGTATTGGCCTCCAGTCTGGAAGAAAAAGGACGGGTACTGCTAGCCGACGGCCAGCTGGACCAGCTCAAGGTCATCGAAGAGGAAGCCATCTCCATCGCCGAAGAACTCGGGAACCCCGAATTATTAAACGGAGCCAGGATGCTACGCGCTTGCGCCCTGGCCGCCTATGATCCCGCCAATGTAGAAACGTCCTTGTTACTCGTCGATGAAGTATTGGCTGAAGCGGAACTCAGCGACGAACAACGGGCAGAATCTTACCTGGTTCGCTACCGGCTAAGCGGAGGAATCGATGAAGATGCCAGAAAGCGGGCACTCGAAGAGTACGAGCGCATCTATGAGCAGACACCTAAGTTCATCTACGCCCTCAATATCTCCTTACTGCAAGAGCCAGGAGACGATGTACTTAAGCATCGCCTCCTGCCGAGTTAATGGTTCTTAATTCTGTCCGGTGATGCGTAGTGCATCTGGGACACCGATACGGTTCCCATCTTGCTTCGCCACTACAAAGGCATCCTTTACGCCCATCTGCTTCAGCCGGTCGCGCAGCTTAGCCGCACTGGCGTAGGTCCGGAACTGGCTGACAACGAATTTCTGTAGTCCATTCTGTTCTTGTAGCTCCAGGGCATTTCCCGTAGAGAGGTCCGAGTTGACCGTGTTTTTGGCAAAGGCACCGAGCTGAACCTGAAAGATAACGCCGGAAACAATCGTGTTTTCATCCGTATCCAGGCGGTCACTTGGGCCGGAGGCTGGCCTGCTGGCGTTAGCTGCCTGTGCCATTGCCAGCTGCTGGCGCAGCTGATCGTTGGCTTGCTGCTCACTGGCGAGATTGTTGCGCAGGGCGTTGAGGTCTTGTTCCGTTGAACCGCTCTGAGAGCGGTATTGGTTGAGCTGTTGCTGGGTGGTAGCTAGTTGCTTTTCCGTTACTTCACAGTCTTCAATGAGCTGACGCAAAGCTGTGGGATTTTTCTTGTACGTCGCGGCAAGGGCGGCGTAGTCTGTACCGCCGGAAGCAGCCGTTGTAGCGGCATCGGTGGTTTTCTTGGAACAACTAGTCGTGAAACACAGGAGGAGAGTGGCCAAAACTGGCAGGAAATACTTTTGCATGGGTATGGGTTGGGTTTTGAAAAAAGCGCTCAGGTGAGCTTGTAGCAAGGTAACGTTTTTAGCGGGTTGTGATGTTTTGAATAGGTGTCTGGTGCGGATTATAAATGGGGGTACTGGTGAAATCGGTCAGGCTAATTCTTTAGGGGCTCTGTTGTAATTGTACCACACAAGCCTTCAGGTTAATGCTCTCATTGCTCCTCCAACATTTACTGCATCCTGCGGCCGCGCCCCTCGCTGAGCTTGCCGAAGTGCTCCAAAACCAAACATGAGTCATCCCGGAGTTTGGGCAACATTTCCTGTATTTTCTCTCTTGTACCCAGTTTGGTTGGCATAAAAAAGCGATCAGCGGACAGCATTCAGAGCTGTTTTGCCTGAATGCTGTCCGCTGATCGCTAAAACCCTATTCTTTGCCAGGATACATGGTCATCTCACCCAAAAATTAGGGATGACTCATGTT
>CALIGP010000247.1 GCA_938021455.1 uncultured Lewinella sp.
CGAGCCTTGCGATAGCTTGGCTCGTCCGCCGAGAGGATTCGGGCCATTAGCCCCATTCGGCCGACGTAGGGTGTTCATTAGTTTGATAGCATGATAATTTGCCATTTACAATTCAGAATTTACAACGTGTAATTGCCGTGTAACATGCATGACAAGAAATTTTCAATTGTACATCTTGAATGATAAATGGTAAATTTTGAACACCATTCGGCCGACGAGCCAAGCTACGCAAGGCTCGGCGGACGAAGTAAATCCATAAGATCCGTAAAAGCTCACTAATCAACTTTCGGCTTAGCGTAAAAGTCGCCCCTTGAATTAGTGTAAATACAATAGTCTACGTCCATATCCCAAAAGCCAACGTGGGTAAGATTGGGGGCTCCTAACGGAACGAGCATAATGGAGCGTTTGCCATCAATCAGCTGTCTTTCTTCCCGCTCATAGCGATTATCCAAACTGGTGTCAAAGTAGTACAGGTAATCATAGACAAAATCCACGTAACTCTTCTTGCTCGTTTTACGGGCAGATAAGCTCCGCAGCACAAATTGGTCGTAGTTATTACTGATGGCATCCTGAAATTCGATAGCGTTCAGGGGAACGTTATTCAGGGTCGGCATAACATTAAACTGCCCATCAATGAATACCCACTTTTGCAAGTCATCTAAGTACACTTCCGTAGCCACGTGGCCTGGGGGTCTTGTGCTGTTTTCGGCATCTTTGGTTTTCAGGTAGACGGTTCTCGCCTGATACCCTAAAGCACTGAGCTGATCCCTCAACACAATGGCGTAGGCGAAACACGGGAATTGCTGTCCGGTATTTGCCTCATTGAGAATGGTGATGGCATCGTTTTTTGAGGGAGAATTGTTCCCGCTATGGTTCCAGCGGCTATTCGTCCAGTTCAATACGGAAAGCACCACTTCAGCATCACTCATACTATCCTCAATAAAATCTAAGGGATACGCCGCCTTAAGGCCCGCCAGGTAGTCACTGGATTTCGTTGGGTATTTGATGCCAATCTGCGGATTTTGTGCTTCCTCAAAATCTATCTCCTCCGCTTGAAAGGGGACCCCCTGAATAATGGTGTGGGCATAGGTACTTTCATCCAGCTTCACATAAAAGCTTTTCGTTGTGTTGGCGGCTATATCGAATTCAATACTGTCAATATCGGTTTTGAACTCGAACGACTCTACAGAACTATAGCAAACTACCGTTAGGGTATCATGTTCTACCTGTGGCGCAATGCTCCATCTTCCGGGATACCATTCCTCCCCTACTCGGTAGGTAGTCCAGTCTGAATTCGCTTTGATAACGGGGCTGTTATTATGGGTCAGCTTTCTGGCGGCAGAACACCCCGCCAACACTAAAAACATAAAAATAATGGCTGGAAATACTCTCATTTGCGGCTTTGCTTTTATGCCACTCAACGATCTTACGCCCTGAGCAGTGTGGAGACTCGCCCTTTTAACGAGACGAAGATCTTTATACTGCTGGTCATAAAGCAAAAGTAGTTAGAGCATTCGCTTTCCAGGCAAGATATCAACTCCCTACTCCATACTGTTCCTTAGCACTCCGGATCTGTTCTTCTTCCGTCGTATCCGGGAACAAACGATACCGTGGCGAGATGATGGGCTTAGACCGCTCGGGGCTAATCCGAAAAATAGACCGAAAGGGGAATTTCCCTCCGGTAAGGGCGATCAGTCCCTCGGACAGCTCAGCGAACTCGTCGTCTTCTTCTGATACAACCGAGGCCGTTCCTTTAAGCTGCAGGCCCTTCTGCACAAGTACGTCCAGAAAGCTGACGCAGACGGCCGGGTTTTCCTGGATATTCCGCAGGCTCCCGGGCGAGGCGATGTTGGCGATCAGCAAGGTTCCGTCTGCATGCAAGAGAAATATCTCCTTCGGGGAGACATTGGGCTCTCCGGCGGCGGAGGCCGTCGCCAGCCAGCAGAGGACGCTTTGCGCTACGTATTTCTCAAGGTCTTTATGATTCATTGGGCCAGGGCAAGATTATTAGTGTCGGATGACTAAGGTAGGGAAGTGGACACTGTCTTTAAACCTACAGTCACCATCCTTCGAATAATAAATTGCCCAAACGATCCCTCGACTACCACCTCCACTACCTGCGGTCGGTCGGTGTTCGCTCGGGAACCCGCGTCTTAGGTAAAAACCGTTCGTGCAAATTGTTATTCACACCTCACCATCACGTTCCCTTCCCATTCAAGAGCGCCGCCAACTCTCTACCGTAATCTATAAACGCAATAGTTTCATCTGTTCGCGCCAATTTGATTTTATCAAAAATGATTACAGCCTCACCGTTACTTTCTAAATGATAAATCTGGTGGTTTTCGAAAAAACGAATGATTTCATCGGTAAAGAAGGATCGGATCTCAGACTCCTCATTTCCCATAATCAGGAATTTTTTAGAGAAGTCTGGGTACATCTCAAAATCAATATCCTTATACCCCGTAAAGGCCATTACTCGATCAAATAATTTTTCGAAGACGCCTTCTTTTTCCATGGTAAACACGGGTATTTTCTTATTCAACTTTAAGACCATTAGCGTCGTATTAAACGTCTCAGCCGTAAAAGCTGCCCCTTCATTGAAGATTACATCAGCCATTTCCCAGGACACATCCAACTCTTCAAAAGTTCCTTTAAGACAATTGGATTTTTGTTCGATGGGCCTGATTTCAAAGAAGTGAAAGTTCTTCAGATAACTTGTATCCCAATCTATTTTTTTAGTGTATTGATAATCGTTTTCATTGGCTAAATTTTGTAATCGCGTTTCCCTGGGTGACAGCTTAACCGGAGAGTTGTTTAAAGCAATTTTTAAAGCTCTGTTATGTGTAGACGATGAAACGTGCGATCCCAACCCCTTTATAACAACCTTACCGCCCGTGTCTTTTTGCATTTTCAAGTAATCCACCAGATAATCCATATAGGTCATGCCAACCAATCTTGTCTCCGACAGATCAATGTTAACATCTGCTCCAGAAGGAATTTGAGCCACTAATTTGTCTGCGTTTAAGATGCCCAGAAAATTTGCAATTCCCTTAATGTTTAAGTCGTAGCTGCCATCTGGCTTCTCCACCAAATTGGAGCCCGACTTGTAAATCATTTTAAAAAACTCAGGTATGGACACCTTCGCCAATAGCATGTGACTGACCATAGCCAATAGCAACCCGCCCAATAATCCAATTAGCAGATTAGTGTACAGGGTTAAAATCATCGTTCCAACAAAGAAAATCAATTGCTCAGCTCCATGGCTGTAAACTTGTTTGAAGACGGCGGGTGAAGCCAATTTGAAGCCAGTATAAACGAGCAAAATAGCAAAAGCACACAGGGGTACTTGCCTCATTATTGGGCTCAGTACGACAATGAAAATCAATAGCAAAAGCCCTTGATACATGTTAGACCACTTGGTCTTCGCACCATTATGGATGTTGACCGTACTTCGAATAATCACCGCAATAATTGGCAAGCCTCCAATCATTCCAGCTACCATCGTACTCAATCCAATACCCGTCAAATCTTTGTTCAGATCCGTCTTTCGTTTATAAGGGTCAATTTTATCAACGGCTTTTGCAATCGCCAGAGATTCAATACTTGTTATGATCAGGATGGACAATACGGTTGTCCAGAATTCAATGGTGCCAATTTTACCAAAATTAGGATGCATTATGGAATCCATAATGTTGTCGGGGATGTCCAACAGTAGACTTGGCCCTACCTCATACATCTTTCCAAAGAAAGAGAGCGTATGTTGTTCAAAGAAATTGAAGAAATAGACAAACGGAATGGAAAGGGCAATAACCCACATTGGCGCAGGCAAAAAATGGAAAAACCGATAGCTTATTTTGGACTGAAACAATAGTAGAAGCAGGCCCGCCAAAGCAATAACCACCACAAACGGATTGGCTTGCGGTAAGTATTTAACCGCATCAATGAGGTTTTGTATGATGCTTGGGCTATCAGAATGCGTGCCCATGGCGACATGGATCTGCTTAGCAAAAATGATGATTCCAATGGCTGCTAAAAGGCCATGAATGACGGAAGAATGGAAGATGTCCGCAAGTCGCCCCAGCTTCAACAGACCCAATAATACTTGGATAGCCCCAGAAACGACTACTGCTGCTAATACATAGTTGAAGGCTTGCCCTGAACCATCATCCATCAGTGTTATGCCCAAGAGAATGACCGCGATTACTCCTTTTGCCGGTCCGTTGACGGAAATATGACCACCACGATAAAGTGTTGTGACAACGCCACCAACAACTGCTGAAAGGATACCTGACATCGCGGGAGCACCCGCTGCCAAAGCAATACCTAATGAAAGGGGTAAAGCGATGAGTGAGACACTCAACGCTGCGATTAAATCACTTTGCCAATTTTCAATTAACCCCGGAAAGCCTTCTTTTGGTGTAATTTCCATATATTTTGTTGTCGATCCATCCTTAGGGACGCCGTATAAATAACTTACTGGTTTTTGACCTGACGTTTTTGTTCTCACTGTTCTTACAAATCCTTTGCATAGCCTACGTTACGGAAATGATTTTTAAGAATAGTGAGGGCAAAATAAGGCGGTCAAAAGACGTAAGTTGTTTGTACGGCGCCCCTTAGCACTCAATAGGAGCGTTTGTTGTGTTTACGCAACGGGGTAGTCTCGCTGGCTAGCATCAAGCTGGCGTAAATATAGCAAACGGGCTTGGCGTTTATGGAAAAAAGCCTTCAGGCACTGGGTAATCGTCAGTTCGAAGCTGAACGCTTACGGCTCCCCTGCCTCCCACCATCCTCTCGCACCCGCGCCCCGTCGCAAAAAAATCCTCCTCCTCAAGGCTAGCTCTCCCCCACCCAAATCACCGTCTCCCACCCTCCCGGAACCGGCCCATATTCCATGGTCCAATCCTCGCCATAGTTCTCCCGGAGGCGGGCTTCGATGTAGCGGAGCCCGGTTCCTTTAGTCCTCTTCTCTTGCGGGCTATCGGCATTCCCTGGCGCAAAGAAGTGATAGCGAAGCCGGTTCCCATCTGACCTTTGCCGCAGGGTAAAGCTCAGTGTCTCCTCTCCTGGAATATCAGCGGGCTGATGACTAATCCCGTTTTCCAGCAGGGTCAGTAAAACGGCCGGCGGAATCATAGCCTTAGGCTCCCACAATTCCGTCCGTAATTCGTAGCGGGCCATTTTGCGAAAGCTCATCACGGTGAGGTGGGTTCGACAGAGGGCAATCTCCTGCTCCAGAGGGATGAGCTTTTCGTCCGCACTGTCCAGCAAAATCCGGAACTCTTCGCTCAGGGCCAGTAGCAGCTCCACGCCCCGGGCCGGGTGTTCCTCGATCCAGTCAATGGCGGAAGCAATGGAATTCATCAGGAAGTGAGGCTGGATGCTCTTCTTCAGCAACTGCAGCTTTAAGCGACTGGAACGAAGCAGGGCGGCCTCCCGCAAACGGCTTTCCTCCCGCTCGCGTAGCACGAGCGAGATCAGGATGATAATCACCAGATAGGCGAAGCCAACGTAAAGGGCCACGTCATAGTTCAGGTAGGCCAGCGGCAAGGTGACGGCCACCGGAAGTATCCCAGCCAAAGCCAGTTTCCCACCCGGAATTTTTCGTTGCACCGCCCGAAAGCAGACACCTGCCCCCATGAAAAAACCGACAATCATACCGTAGTTCGTAGCGGGGTCGTAGCCGTACCAGGTGGTAAACAGCAATGCCCCGAATATTCCTAGCTGCAGGGCGACCGCCCAGCCGAGCAGACGCAGCCCAAAGCGAAGCATAAAAAACAATGGCAGCGCCGCACTGATCACCCAGCTGAGGCCAAGGATTAATTGTAAACGGGTAAAGTGCCAGGGGTAAGGATAGAAATAATAAGATCGTATGTACTCCAGGATCAGCAAAGCAAAAAAAGCCAGACAGATAACGGAGAAGGCCAATAAGGAACCGTCTTGCCGGTTAAGCAAAAAACGAAAGCCGAAGAACAGCCCAATCACCAGAAACATGCCCGCATAGAGGTGCAAAAAGGAGGTGACCGTAAGTGGCCAGACGAGGGGGCTGACGTAATCCGTCATAAAAACGCCGTAGAAACGTACCCGGCCGTCAGCGTGAAAATTGGAGGTATGAAGCTCGATGCGGTGTTTCCCCGTCGTCAGCAAAGCAGGCGGCACCATATATAGGTAGTCGATCTTTCCGGGGGTTTCCGTTTCCACTGACGAGCCGACTACCCCGTTCGTCCCCAGATACCGGCCATCGAAATAAGCTTCGGCACTGGCCAGTTGGGACACCACCATCGCGTAGGGCTGTAAAGAATCTATTGCGCCAGAGATAATGAGGTCCATCCCTACTTCATACTCTCCCACTTCTTCGGGCACCCCGGGCGACCAAGCGGAGCTTCCCACCCTACGATGCTCCATGCCTTCGTAGCTGTATACCAAGGATGAAGGCTCCCATTCTGCACAGCCAGCTAACAATAAGCAAGAGAAAACACAGCAAATAAACTTCATAATACGAAGGTACGGGGCGGTCAGACAGCGCCGGTGCAGTTCACCTGACGATAGGTGCGGTTGGCAGGAAAAGGCTTGGGGGACCGGATGAAGGGGCGGACTTTAGGGTATCGAAAGGGCGGAAACCTCCTCCCCAAACCCACAAAATCCAAGTCCAATGAAATCATTTATCCTCTTCCTCCTCTGCTCCATCAACTTACTCTGCACCAGCGGTAGCGCCCTACACGCCCAAAGCACGCCAGCGTTAAATCTGACGCCTCACCTCTTTGTCGCCGATGACGGCCGGGAGATCCAAACTGAACTGGGTGAATTCGTCGTGCCCGAAAACCGCAGCGACCCCGACGGTCGTCAACTCACCCTACGTTTCGTCCGTTTCAAAAGCACGAATCCCAATCCCGGGTCTCCCATCGTGTATCTCGCTGGCGGTCCCGGCGGATCAGGAATCAACGCCGCCAAATATACCCGCTACGACCTCTTCCTGGCACTGCGTTCCGTAGCAGACGTCATTGCTTTTGACCAGCGGGGCACCGGTCTGTCTGACGGGCCGCCGGAGTACCCCGGTTTCTGGGCCGTAGATCCCAGTGTGCCCATGACTGAAGCCACCGTCAAACCCATCATCCAAAAAGCCACCAAACAGGCCGCCGCCTTCTTCGCCGAAAAAGGAAGCAACCTCTCGGCTTACAACAGCAACGAAAGCGCAGACGATCTCAATGACCTACGACTGGCGCTCGGCGCCAAAAAACTGAACCTTTGGGCCATCAGTTATGGTACCCACCTGGCCCTGACGACGCTCAAACGCCACGAGCAACACCTCGACCGGATGGTCCTCGCTGGTGTAGAGGGGTACGACCAGACCGTAAAAATGCCCAAGGACCAACAAGAGCTGCTAACCACCATTGATGGTCTGCTGAAAGCCGATCCCAAAACAGCCAACCTCTTCCCCGACTTCCTGGGCGACGTCGCCAAACTCCTCGAACAAGTCGACAAAAAACCCGCCAAGGTTACTTCCAGTCATCCCATGACTTCCGCCCCGATAGAAGTCGCCCTTGGTAAGCTGGAACTACAACTCATCCTGAGCTGGAGCCTACGCGGACCAGAACAATTCGCCAGCATCCCACTGGGCGTGCAACAGATGCTGGCGGGGGATTTTTCCTCCATCGCGCCCTACGCCATCTACACCAAGATGGGGCAATTCAAGGGCATGTCCATGGGCATGGATCTCGCCTCCGGCATCTCCCCCACTCGCCGGCAGTTGCTCCAGAAACAGGCAAAGAACACGCTGCTCGGAGACGCCATCAACTTCCCTTACCTCCACCAGTATGACGCCCTGATGGAACTCGATGCTGGCAAAGATTTTCGGCAGCCCTACCCTTCTAAACTACCCGTTCTTTGCATCAGTGGCACCCTAGACGGACGAACGCCCCCAGGGAATGCCGAAGAAACCCTGAAGCATCTGCCCAACGGTCGTCACCTGGTGCTGGAAGGGGCCGGACACAGTGACCCTCTATTCCTTTCTTCACCAAGGATATTGGAAATCATGGAGGTATTTTTCTCCGGTAAGGACGTAAAGAATGAGCGGGTCGTTTTGCCCGCCGTTGAGTGGGTTTTACCCCAGGAGGAAAAGCGCTAAAAGAAACGCGCTTTAATGTCCTTATACCGAGTCCGGCCGAGCGGCACCTTACGTCCATCTTCCAGCAATAGTTGGTAGCGGCCACCTCCTTCGACCAGAATTTCGCGGCAAGCATTCATGTCAACGATGTACGATTTATGGACCCTGGCAAAGTTGGACGGCAGCAGTCGTTCCAGACTTTCCAGGGTCTTTTCGGACAGCTCGGTGCTCGTGCGTTCCATCTTTTGGGCGCCGGAGCGCAGGTGCAGGGTGGAGTAGATGTCTGCTCCCTGGATCATTACGATGTCATTAACGTCAATAAAGGTTATCCGCCCCCGACGCTTAATGGCAAGCTTCCGTAAGGCGCGGTCCTCATTCCCTTGACCAAGGCGGTAGCGATCAATCGCCCGCCGCAACCGCTCTTCGCTGAAGGGCTTAGGCACAAAATCGAGCACCCCATACTCGAAGGCCTCCAGGGCTCGCTCCCCGTAAGCCGAGACTACAATCACATCACAGGCTTCCGCCAGCAGGTGTTGCAGTACGCTGAAGCCATCCTCCCCGTTCAGATTCAGGTCCAGCAACAACAGATCTACCGGATGATGCTGCAGGTAATGTCGCGCCGCCGCAACACTCGGCGCCAGCTGTAGGGAGCTGACCTGCTCGCCCAGTATTTTTCGTAACAACCGCTCAAGGCGGCGAGCAACGCTGGCTTCGTCTTCGGTGATGAGGAGGTGCATGACAAGGGATTTTATACTCGTTCCAATTTCACATATGGCTTGGGCGGTAATTCTACAGCAATTTCACTACCTACCAATACCTCTCCCCCTTCTACGACTATCCCCATTATGCCAGCTTTCCGAATTAGGTTCCCCTCCTCGTCCTGATCTAACAGTAAGCTATTCTGTTTCATCATTTGTCGTTAACAGCGCTTTATTCGGATTACAACTTAAGAACAATTTTTTCCCCTTGTTCAACCAACGGCCTTATATTATCAACATCTTCCCAATTTTCTTTGGCACTTGCCACCTGCTCAGGATGTAAGTGATAGATGCCAAACATTTTCGCATCTATCTCAACACTCTGTTCTTTCGCATTTACTACGATCCAATACGGGACGAAAGCCAAGTCAATATTTTCTATTTTTCCGATGGTCTCCGGATTAGTCGTATCTCCAGATAAGTATATCCTTTTTCCGTACCAGGTAATCAAATAAGAGTAATGCCTAAAGGGAATTCCGAAAAAGGTGTGTTTAGTTTTGAATACTTCTATGCCAAAATCTTCTATCGACTCTCCTAGCTTTTCTAACGCTGCTATATTGGAGACACCGAACTTTTGTCCGCCCTTCTCTTTCATAACTTTCTTCAAGTTCTTCTTCGAGTAATGGTCGGCGTGCTTGTGCGTAAAGATAAAAATCGCATCTTTCTCGATTTCACCTAATCTCTTCTCGTCAAACTCCATATATCCATAAGCGCCGGATTTATAAGGAAAATCAACGTAGATATTTGACTTCCCATCCGTCATATGTAAGCCGCAATTTCCGATAAATTCGATTTGGATATCTTGGGCTTGTGAAAAGCCTACGGTTGTGACGAGGCAGAAGAGGAAGGAGAAGATTGTCTTTTTGCGTGTTTTGGTCATTGTTTGCTTATTCCATTATGCGTAATATGAATCTGCATAAATGACGTGGAGGCGTAAAGCCCTAACGAACAATTCATGCATTATTAATTTGACCTAGCTAAATTTTGACACCATATACAAGATCAAAACCCCAACTACAGTCAACAAGAAAACGCTGTAAGCGATTTCGAGTAAAACAAATTTCTTAGAAATGCTCTTACTCATAAAATAATTAAACCTTGTCAAGTTTCCAATTTGAAGCTCTTGAGAATCAATGACTTTATCCATTGATTCTTCATATTCATCAAATGGTATATTATCGATTAGAAAAAAGTTATTCTCCTCCAGTTTGGGGTAACTAACTTTTATTACTTTATTCAAAGTTCTATACAAATTAAAGCTAAATGGCTTAGTAACAAGTATTCCAAAAAGTAAAGAGACAGACAATCCTCCTATTAAAAATGGGATAATATATTGATTTAAATTAATGCTAGCATCAAAGTAACCTTCAAAAACAATCAAGCCTGACACTATAGTCGTATTTAGCCTCACCAGTATCGCTGCTTTTTTATCGGCGATTGAAATAGAGCTCATTAATAACCTATTTTGATTTTTCAAATAGGTATCTAGCGTCTTACTTTGCAATGCCTTTTTTAGTGGCTTATTTTTAGACTTAGGAATATCCTCTTTTAAACCATTCACTTCTTCCTGACTTGAAGCTTCTTCCGTTTTGTCCTTTTTCATCATCTACTTTTTCCTAATTATTTGCACTTATTTCAGCGTGATAAAGATAAGCATTATCAATTAACAGAAAAATACTGCTTCTATTTCTACAGCTTTTATCTTTTCAATTTCAGCGAACGCAATAGGTTGACTAAACATCCCGAATTGCGTTGCGATCTACTATCTGCTACGTCAACGATCCCCTGCAGCTGCTGCCCCGCGCCCTTCGTAGAGCTTGCCAAAGTATCTGACTTTACCCTCAAAAAAAGACCCGGCCATCACCGAAGCAACGACCGGGTCCCAACCCAAATTCAAAAACGAAAGCTTACTGTTTAATGATTCGCTTGATGGCAACGCCGGAGGTCGCGCCTTCCAGCCGCAAGAAATACATCCCTGCAGGATATTCCTCCAGCGTCAGCTGTTCGCTTTGCTGGCCGGATAGTTTTTGACGGAGTAGTACCCTACCCTGTCCGTCTATGATCGTGAGTAGCTCAGGGCGGAAGTTTTCACTCCAGCGCACATTCACGGCACCATTGGTTGGGTTCGGTGTCACTTCCAGCTCATGACTTAGGATGATGTCCTGGCTGGAGACCGCCGAACAGTACAGCTCACCGAAGTAGTTCTCGGCACCAATGACGATCTCGCAATAACCGTCTTCGTTCGGGAAGCAGTCGAAGTCGTAGGTCTGCAGGCCAACACCAGCGGGTAAGGGGTGAAAGATCGTTCCGTCGTAGCGAGCCATTCCGGTAATGGTCTGCCCACCAATGGCGGAGAAGAAGCCACCGAGGTAGATGTCCGTGCCGATCAGTTTAATTGCGTCAATACTGTGGAACTGATAGGTCGAGGTCACCCCACCGCCGACGTCCGTAAACTGATCCGTCGTCGCATCGTAGGCCGCCAGCGCATGGGTGCCGGCCACGGCTCCGCTGCCAGTATTCACCGCTTCGGGGAAGCGACCACCGAGGTATAAAAGGCCATTAATTTCCTCGAAGACGTATACACCACGGGCGTGCGGGTTAGTGGTATACTCGTTCAGTCCGCCAGCCACCGGCTGCCAGCTACCAGCCACTGCATCCCAGCGGGCAACCTGCCGTTGCGGCGTCAGAAAGGCTCCGCCGATGTAAAGGTCTCCCTTGTAT
>CALIGP010000248.1 GCA_938021455.1 uncultured Lewinella sp.
TACTAACATCGTGGTGGATAATTACTTCTTTGGCGTATCCACCGTCGGGGAAGATGGGAATGAGAGCTATGTCGTATTCCCGAGTACGCTTATCCCCAGGGGGACGAAGTAACCAAGCTTCATAACAACGCCCCCGGTAAAAAATTACCGGGGGCGTTGCCCTAAAAGGCCGAAGGCCGTCTACAAGCCGCGAAGCGGCGTCTACAGCGAGAAAGCGCGCAGCGCCTTTCGCCGCTGCCGCTACTTCCCCATCACCCGATAGCTAGCCGCTTCCGCACCCGGAGGAATCACCTCCGCCGTTTCTCCACGTAGTTGGTTGTAGAGTAGCATGCCGTTGTTATTATTCATCCGGTTGAGCCGGGCGTAGAAACGGCTGACGAAGCGCCACAGGATTTCCTGGTCTACTTCATTCAGGTCAGAACTGTTAACGAGGCTGATGACGGCTTTGCGTTGCTCCCGGAAGGAGGTCGCAATGTCTCGCATAACCTTGTCTTCCTGAACGTAGCCGAGGTATACCCGTTCGTAGATGCTCCGCTGCCCAACTTCTGAGGTAGGAGTAGCGTAAGGAGCGCCTACCCAACCGGTGAAGTCAAAGTCATAGCCAACGGGAATCAGTTTACCGTCTGCCATTTTTACGACCTTGAGGTTGCGAGCCAGGGGCAAGCTCCAGTCTCCATTCCCAACCAGGTACTGGAAGAGGGCGTGGGTTGCCTCAGCGGTAGCATCAAAGGCCTCAGCGGGCTGGCCTAGCGCGTTTTCTAGTTCTTCACCACCCAGGCGGGCGGCCATCTCGTCGGTATCTTCGATCAGAAAGGCCGTTTCTGTTCGGTCAGGGAGATTACCATTGCTATCAACGTAGGTAATTTCCAGTAGCTGTACCCGGTAGCTATAAGGACTCAATAGCTGGTAGGCCCGGTAAGCGAGGTATTCCTTCATGATTAGATCGCCGGCAGACGGATCTTCATTACAGGGGGTCACGAGCTTGTACTTATCGTGGGGGGCAAGGCCGATGGCCTTTAGGGCCTTCTTACTGAAGTTGAGCTTCAGCGGCGCGTAGTCGCAGCGGTTACGGCGAAATTTACCACGAATGCTAACGTCCAGGCTCCAGCGTTGGGGCTGGCCGTTGATGTCGGTGAACTGCAAGATGGCTTCTTGCTTATTTGGGGTCTTCGCCAGCAGGCTGTCCATTGGCGCCTCCAGGCGGAGGGCAATGGCTTGCTGCTTTCCTTCTGTGTAAAGAAGGTCGAAAATCGAAGTCGCAGAAACCAGTATTGGTAGTGCGATCAGGACCAGCAAAGAGAAGAGTTGTTTACTATTCATGCTCCGAGGAGTTTATGTTTTTTGGGCGCGAACGCAGGTGCAAAGTTTTGTTTTTGAACACCTTTGTTTTGCCGCCGCAAAGATCTACTTTTAAGACATGAGTTAATAGCCTTTGTTCAGGGGTTAGTTGCTAGGTGCAACCGAATTAACATTGGATTTACGCAAAGTTCGTCCCGGCCTACCAAATGAAAGTGCCTATGTTTGCTGACTTGCCGCATATATTACCGCAAGACTGATTTGTTAATCAAAATGGTTGTGCTGACAACACTTTTAGCAGAATCAAGGAGCTGGAGCTTCTTTTTTTCGTGCTGGTAGGGAATGACAAAACTTTAACATTAGGGATAGGATGTTTTTTTCGCATCTCGCTATTTTTTTGCCTTTTGGACACTCGATCAAAGAAAGTTTGCGAAAATTCGCTAGTTCCGCCTTCCCTAAACTAATTTTGGCGGTACCATGCAAAAAACCAACTACCCCCACCTCTTCGAACCGCTTGACCTTGGCTTCACTACGCTGAAGAACAGAGTGCTGATGGGCTCCATGCACACTATGTTAGAAGACATTGAAGGCGGCCACGAGCGACTCGCGGTCTTTTATGCAGAACGTGCCCGCGGGCAGGTAGGTCTGATTGTTACGGGTGGGGTAGCTCCCAACAAGTCTGGCCTGGCGCTGCCCATCGGGCATCCGCTGGACACCGAAGACGAAGTCTGGAAGCACCGCCACGTCACCGACGCTGTCCACGCCGAGGACGGTAAGATCTGCATGCAGATTCTCCACACCGGTCGCTACGGCTACTCTGAGCTCAACGTCTCGGCCAGCGACACCAAAGCGCCGATCTCTCCCTTCCCGGCTCGTGGTCTTACGGGCGAAGAAGTAGAGCAAACCATTAAGGACTACATTAACTGTGCCCTGCTGGCGCAGCAGGCCAACTATGACGGGGTGGAGATCATGGGCTCCGAAGGCTACCTCATTAACCAGTTCATTGTCTCCAAGATTAATCGTCGGGACGACGAGTGGGGTGGGGACTACGAAAACCGGATTAAGTTTCCGCTGGAGATCGTCCGCCGCACCCGTGAGGCCGTTGGCCCGAACTTCATCATCATCTATCGTCTCTCGATGCTGGACCTGGTAGAAGGCGGCAGCACCTGGGAGGAGGTCGTCCACCTGGCCAAAGAAATTGAAAAAGCGGGAGCGACCATCATCAATACGGGAATCGGCTGGCACGAATCCCGTGTACCGACCATCGGTACGATTGTGCCACGGGGAGGCTTTGCCTGGGTAACGAAACGGATGATGGGAGAAATTAACATCCCTCTCATTGCGACGAACCGGATCAACAGCCCGGAAATGGCGGAATCGGTACTGGCGGATGGATGCGCGCACATGGTGAGTATGGCTCGTCCTTTCCTGGCGGATGCCAACCTGGTGCGTAAGGCAATGGATGGCCTCCCGCAGGAGATCAACACCTGTATCGCCTGCAATCAGGCTTGCCTTGATCATACCTTCACCCTGCAGGTGAGCAGCTGTATTGTCAATCCGAGAGCTTGCCATGAGACGGAGATCAACTATGCACCTGCGTCCGCGCCCAAAAAGATTGCCGTTATTGGTGGCGGCCCCGCTGGCCTTGCCGCTGCTGCCGTTGCTGCCGAACGTGGGCATGACGTAACACTCTACGAAGCCAGTCATCAATTGGGGGGGCAGTTTAACTTGGCTACCGTCATCCCCGGAAAAGAAGAATACCAGCAAACGATCCGCTACTACTCCGTCATGCTGGAGAAACATAATGTGACAGTCTTGCTGAACACCAAAGCTACCTCTGAAGGGCTTGCCTCCGGCGGCTATGACGACATCGTGATTGCTACCGGCGTCACGCCCCGTCGTCTCAACTTTCCGGGCATCGATCACGCCAAGGTGCTTGACTACGCTGAAGTACTCTCCGCCAAGAAAGAAGTCGGCAAATCAGTCGCCATCATCGGCGCCGGTGGCATTGGCTTCGACGTAGCCGAGTATCTCAGCCACGATTTCGATCACCCCAGCGTAAGCCTCAACGTAGAAGACTACATGAAGGAATGGGGCGTAGACATGAACTACGCTCGCGGCGGTTCACTTGCTGAATCCCCTAAGCCTTTGCCCAGCCCCCGGGAAGTCTTCCTGCTCAAGCGCTCTAAAGGGAAGCACGGCAAGAACCTCGGTAAAACTACTGGCTGGATTCACCGCAGCAGCCTGGCCATGAAGCAGGTAAATATGCTGGCCGAGTGTACTTACGAGCGGGTGGACGATGAAGGTCTCCACATCACGGTTGCTGGTGAAGCCCGGACTCTAGCCGTTGATAACATCGTGATCTGTGCCGGACAGGTGCCACTCAATACACTGGCAGAAAATTTGACGGCTGCCGGCCAGTCTGTCCACCTCATCGGCGGGGCGAAAAATGCTAAAGAACTGGACGCGAAGCGGGCGATTAAGGAGGCTTGTTTGTTGGTGGCGGAATTGTAGAGGAGGTGGGCAACGCTTCTGGCGAGGCACTCCATTCTCCTTCTATGCGAGGCACTCTATCGCTGGCTTCGCCGCTCTTGCGTACCTCGCTAAGAGGCTGGCCCGCCCCTATCGGGACTAGAGACAGGCGTTTGGATAGAGATTGATTTTTCTATTGAAAACGGTCCCTGCTTTTGGGCCAATCGCCTGTCGCTTTGCCATGCGGTAGCCAAATCCGAAATCGAGAATTTCTTTCCCACGCGAGAGCGAGGCACTCCATCGCTGGCTTCGCCGCTCTTTCGTACCTCGCTAAGACGGCCAACCCGTGCCTTCCGGCACTAGGCACTTTCGGCGTTTTTTGTCTGTTTATTGACTCCAAGTCTCTGCTTGATGGTCAAGATTTGGTGCTGGTTACGTATTCTAGTCCTGCTAAGGACGGGTCTGAAGGCTTAGCGACGGTACGGAGTTTCGGCGAAGCCGGAATGTAGTGCCTCGCGCGCGGATTTCTCAGGCCTAGTTACCTCTCTTATCAGTGCGTTTTCGATGATTCTTCTCTCGTTTTAATTCAATTGTTACAAACCACCAATCCGTTCTCTATCGTATCTGTGGCGTAGACCGTACTTTTGCGGTCGCTATTTCATCCCCCGAAAAATAAGCGGAAGGCAGAAACCGTTAAAAAAGCCTTAACACACACATTGCCGTTCCAATTTGGCGATTTATGTTCAGGCACCCGTAATTAACCCTCCTCTGGTGGTGCATCACTTTTTCGGAATATTACAATAGAAAAATGCAAAGAATCTTACGCAACTTCCTGAGCCTAGTGGCTCTCAGCTTATTTACCCTATCTCTTGGCGCTCAAAATGCCTGTGTACTTGATGAAAACGGCCGTGCCGTCCAGCCCGGTACGGGCGGTGACTGTATCAACACCGTAGTTTCTGCGGTTCCATTTTTGCGGATCAACCCCGACGCCCGTGGTGGTGCTATGGGAGACGCTGGCGTCGCACTCTCAGGAGACGCTAACTCCATGCACTACAACGCCAGCCGGCTGGCCTTTGCCCAGGAGGATTTATCCCTGGGAGCTACTTACACGCCCTGGTTGCAGGCCCTTGGCCTGAACGATGTTTACCTCGCTTACCTGGGCGGCTACAAGAAATTGAGCGATCAGGAAGCCATTGGTGCTTCTCTACGCTACTTCAGTTTGGGCGACATCCAATATACGGACGTTAACGGCCAGAGCACGGGTACAGGTAAACCAAATGAGTTCGAATTTGCGCTTGCCTACACGCGTAAGCTCAGTGAGCGCTTTAGCGCTAGTTTGACGGGTAAGTACATTAACTCTAACCTGGCCGCTGGCCAGGAGGTGAGCGGTGTAGTACTTGAAGCAGGCCAGGCTTTCGCCGCTGATCTCGGTTTTACTTACCGGAATGACGATACGAAGAACGATAATGCCTTCGCCGTCGGCGCAGCCATTTCTAATATCGGCTCAAAAATCACCTACACGCAGGATACGGTACGTGATTTCTTGCCCGCTAACCTGGCCATCGGTGCTGCTTACACTTTCCGCTTCGATGAGTACAATGAGCTGACCATTACAGCAGAGACGAACAAATTACTAGTACCAACACCCTGTGATGGTACGGATGTGAACTGTGATCAGGACATGATTGACGACCAGAGCCCGATTGCTGCCATCTTCTCTAGCTTGGGCGATGCGCCGCAAGGCTTCGGAGAAGAGCTTCGGGAATTCACCTGGAGCGTAGGTGCGGAGTACTGGTATGACCAGCAGTTCGCCGTACGTGCCGGTTACTTCCGCGAAGATCCTACTAAGGGGGGGCGTCAGTACCTGACTGCCGGTCTGGGCTTAAAGTATAACATCTTTGGCCTCAATTTTAGCTACCTGGTGCCCACCAGTCAGCAGCGAAACCCGCTGGATAATACCCTGCGCTTCAGCCTGCTCTTTGATTTTGGCGCTCAGGCAAGCCGGTAAATTGAAAATATTGGACGAGTGTTAAAGTCGGGGAAAAGATGAAAAACTCACTTCTCCTGACAATTTTAACAGTCCGTCACCCGTATATTGCATATATCCGGTTGCACCCGGAGAAAGAATTTTTATAACTGGGGTTTAGTTCAGGAAAGGTGTGGCACTTGTGCCATGCCTTTCTCTTTTTTATTAAATGTATTCGGTTTACCTTTCCGGCAATGACCGGAGATATCCCGCTTAGTTTAATCCCCTTTCCACAGCATTTCCATCCACCTTTTGGCGTGACGGAATCGTTGCCCGTTTGCCGTAATGGGGTAAGAAACCTCCCGGAGGGTATTTTGCAGTCGTTCGACCAAGCGGCCTTTGCCGAA
Organism: uncultured Lewinella sp.; assembly: GCA_938021455.1. Taxonomy (GTDB): domain Bacteria; phylum Bacteroidota; class Bacteroidia; order Chitinophagales; family Saprospiraceae; genus Neolewinella. Next base: position 6,142 of record CALIGP010000248.1, read on the forward strand.
ATTATCATTCGGCGCCACGCTAACGGAGCGATTAGCAGGGGCATCTGTGGCTTACTGCCTGCAGCAGCCTTTCGGGACGGGCGCGTAAAGCCTCACGAACAAACACTCCTCTCCCGGCTGGAACGCCAGGAGGAATTAATAACGGAAGAGCGAGGTGCACTAGGCAAACCAGTTTTACTGACGGTTGCCAGCCTGAAAGACTGGTGGACTCAGCAGGATAAGGACTCCGCTCCCGATGGAAAAGATATTGAGTTTGAGGGGGAGGATAATTTCTATCGCTTGCGGACATACCTACCCAAGAGCAAGGAACCACCAACAGCACTATCACTTGATAACTTAGGAACGATGGTCATTGCAGACGGCCACCATCGGGCCGCGACGCACGCCAGGCTTGACGCCGCTGGCGTCGGGTTCTGTAAATATATTCCGGTCTGTATCATCGGAGCAGATGAATTGCACGTAGGTATTTTCGCCCGCCTGATTAATGATCAACGGACATTGGAGGAACTACTGCCGGCACTGAGTATGTTTTTTAATATTGAGGCCATTGATGCACCACTTGCGCCAGCGGCGCCGGGAAGTTGGTTGCTAGCGAGCGGAGAACAGTACTTTGATCTTAAAAGGAAGGAAGACTCGGCTACTTCGCATGATGCGGACTGGTTAGAACACGCCGTCCTACCCGCCGTTTTTGGAATTTTGGACACTCGGTCAGACGATAGAATAAAATTTAAAGCCGTTACCGATTCCGTTGACGGTAAAGTGCCTTTGTTTCCTAAGCCCGGTCGGATTAGCCTATATAGTTTTCCGGTTACGAACGATGCCTTCTTCGCTGAAGTAAAAGCGGGGCGCTGTTTTCCACCCAAAAGCACGCGCTTTGAGCCACGGGTGCCGAGTGGGCTGGTGGTTTGGATGCCGGGAAAGTAGTTTGGTAGTACTAATAGTAATGATAGTCTGATAGTAGGTCCAGCTACTATCATACTACCATTACTATCCCTACTATCAATACTATTCTACGGCGCTACCGCAGGTGCAAAGGGAAGCTCATGGAGCAAAGTGTTAAGAAAGCCTTGAAGCCTTTGCCCGGCGTAAGGGTTCGTCTCTTCACCGGAACCAATGGAGGTAAGTATAAATCAATGAGCACTACCGAGCGGGAAAATATTTACGCAAGCTGGCTGCAGGAGCACGGGGGGATTAGGGCGGTAGCCTCAGTTCAACTGGTCCAACTCATGCTCGACGGTAGAAGATTTTTCAAAGGGGATACGTAGCATCCGACCGATGTTCTGGTGATCGTCCGTGTCCATGTGTGTATCGACGCCGTAGATCAGCTGGCTGTTGTCCACTTCGGAATAAGTGCCGAGCAAGCGGTCCCAGATGCTAAAAATATTTCCAAAATTCGTGTCCGTATAGGGTAGGCGATAGTGATGGTGAACACGGTGCATGTCGGGGGTAACGAATATCAGCCCCAGTGGCTTGTCAATCCATTTCGGGACGGTGATATTGGCGTGGTTGAACTGGCTAAGCACAACACTCATACTCTGATAGAGAAACACCAGCCAGATGGGTGCGCCAAAGAGGAGCACCGCTGCGGTGGTGAATACAAAGCGGATCACACTCTCCCCGGGGTGATGGCGGTTGGCGGAGGTCGTGTCCAGGTGCTGATCCGTATGGTGAATGAGGTGGAACTTCCACAAAACCGGCACGCGGTGTTCCGTCCAATGTGCCAGATAGGCGCCACCGAAATCAAGTAACAACAAACCGATAATTGCCGTCGCCCACAGCGGCATGTCCAACCACTGCAGTACCCCGAAGTGATTCGCTACGGCCCAATCGCTGCTCCAAACCAAAATAAAGGCCAGCACGAAGTTGACCACAATGGTGGTGAGGGTAAAGAAGATATTGATGCCGGCGTGTTTCCACTTAGAAGTACGGAAGGTGAAAAGTGGAACGGCGCTTTCAATAATCCAGAATAAGGCAATGCCGCCCACCAGAATAAGGCTTCGGTGGCTGCTGGGGATAGTTTCAAAGTACTGCACGATCGATTCCATGCCGGCAAGATAAGAAGCCGGAAGGATAGAATATTCTGTCTGGTCGTCGTAAGTTGCAGCCCGCCCAGGGATTTTGCCTGGCAATCATTTGCCAGCCACGACAATAACACCTTCCATGCTGAAGCGATTTTTTCTCAGCGAACGCGCCATGCTTACGGCCATCATCATCAATGCGGTGGTGATCTTTGCCCTTTATTTCCCAGAACTCAAGGGCAATTGGTGGCTACTGGCCATTGACCATGCCTTCATCGTTTTCTTCCTGATCGAGGTAATCGTCAAGCTGGCGGTGCTAAAGCCTAAAGAATACTTCGCTGCGGCCTGGAACCGATTCGACTTCATTATCGTGATGGGCAGCCTGCCCGTCCTGCTGGAGGGAGTGATACAGATCCCGGAGGCCACTGGGCTTCTCATCCTCTTTCGTCTTTTCCGCCTGGTTCGCCTGGTTCGCTTCCTGCGCTTTATCCCCAATATTGAGCAAGTAATGTCCGGCCTCGGCCGGGCCATCAAAGCATCGGTCTTCGTGCTGGCGGCATTGGTTTTTCTCAACTTTATGTTGGCCATCATTACCTGTCACTTTTACGCGGAGATTGCACCGGAGTATTTCGGCAATCCGCTCGTTAGCATCTACAGTATCTTCCAACTCTTCACGCTGGAAGGCTGGAACGAAATCCCCGCCGCTATCGTCCAAACAACGGATAGCCCGATGACCATCGGGATGACCCGTTTCTACTTCGCCATCGTCGTTGTCCTCGGCGGCATCTTCGGGATGAGCCTGGCCAACGCCGTCTTCATCGATGAAATGATGATGGACAATAACAAAGAACTGGAAGACAAAGTCGATCTCCTCACGGAGGAAATTCGTGCGCTGCGGGAGTCGTTGACGGAGAAGGGGGAGTAGACGGTAGACGGTAACCTCTCTACCGTCTACAGTCTACCGCCTACAATCTCCCCCTCCCTTGCTGTTCAAAAGAACCTCCCTCTGCACCTGCGTCCGCGCCTGATTAGTACTACCGTCTACAATTCTACCGACTACTAATCTACCGTCTACCGCCCCGGCCGAAACCGAACTCCCACCACCCCCCAAACACCATACTGGCTGGAGGCCCGGATCAAACTGTCGTCTTTGTTGGGAACGCCGATCCATTCCTCGAAGGAATTATCCGTCAGGTTATTCAGGCGCAAGTAGACGGAGATGTTTTTGATCAACTCGTAGTCAGCGGACACATCGAGGGTGAAGAGCCCGTT
>CALIGP010000249.1 GCA_938021455.1 uncultured Lewinella sp.
TGCCCCTAAAAGTGTACGACGACGATTACTTCATGCGCCAGGCCATCGCCCAGGCGAAGCTGGCGGCTGATGCCGGGGAAATTCCGGTGGGTGCCATTGTCACCAGCAACGACCGAATCATCGCCCGTGGCCACAACCAGACGGAACAATTGAGTGACGTAACGGCTCACGCAGAGATCATCGCCCTCACAGCCGCAGCGAATCATCTCGGAGATAAATACTTGCACGACTGCACACTCTACGTCACGCTTGAGCCCTGCCCGATGTGTGCCGGGGCCCTGGCCTGGGGCCAGGTGAGCCGCATCGTATACGGCGCAAGCGACGATAAACGGGGTTTCATGCGCTTTGGCCGCGAGCTATTGCACCCGAAGACGAAACTAGAGTTTGGCATTCTGCACGAGGAATGCGGTGCGCTGATGACTGCTTTTTTTCAGAATAAGCGGGGATAGGGATTGGCGCTGATGACCTGAACACTACCCCTTTAAAGCTAAAAGCTTCCTTATCCTGTCGTTAAAGTCCCCTTAAAGGCGATGCTAAGTATTGAACCTCCGGCCTGGCCTGCCGTCTTTTACACGTACCAAATGATATTACCATGATCAGATTACTCACCGCCCTGGCCCTTTTCATTTTCCTTTTCTCCAGCTGTGGCCCTAAGCTCAGCCCCTTAACGCAACGGCTGGTGGAAGACCAGAACTGGACAGACGACGAACTCAAGCGCAGTCAGTTCTACCTCTCTGAAGATCTCGTACTTACCCGGGAGTTACGCAACGGCAACTCTGAAATCCGTAATGGCCAGGTAAAAGTGATCGATGGCCGGGAGGTGGAGCAGATCATCTTTAAGCGGAATACACCCGGTGTATTCGTCTTTAGCCCCAAGACCCAGCGGATGGCCGTTAGCTTTGAAAGCAACGACGAAAACTACCTCGTTTTTGGTCCTAACCCAAAAGCCAGTCAGCGCTACACACTTTTGGCCAGCGATTGGAACCGCCGTAGCGGGGCGGTTACTTACGCCGGTCGTACCTGGCGGGTAAACGCCAGTGATGCCTATGCCAGCCTACTCATTCCCCTGAAGCGCCTGCGGAATAATGACGTGAGTGGTAAGGTTGTGGGCGGGCGGAAGCTGTAGGAAAATGATAAACTCGGGTAAGGGCTTTTAACCACTGAGGTGCACCGAGGTAAATCACGGAGGTCCACTGAGGATAAACCCCATACTATTCCCCTTATCTTTGCGGTCGCTTAACGAAATTGTTGCTGAGTTGTTAGCTCAGGGGAAACCCCTCCCCAACCCCTCTCCGAAGGAGAGGGGCTCAGTAAAACGCTAAGCGTTTTTTGCTAAAGTCCGTACCGCACCATGGCCACAACTACCGTTCTCAAAGACATCCGCACCCTTTCATTGGAAGAGCTCACCTCTGAGCTGATCCTCGTCGGCGAGCGCCCCTTCCGAGCGAAGCAGGTGTACGAATGGCTCTGGAAAAAGGGCGCCCGGAACTTTGATGAGATGACTAATCTCTCCTTGCCGTTACGGGAGCAACTGAAGGAAAACTATTCCTTCCCCGTGATGACCGAGGACAAAGTGCAGCGCAGCAATGACGGAACTATAAAAAACCGCTTCCGGCTGCACGACGGCCACCTCATCGAATCTGTACTTATTCCGGTAGCGAGAGACGACCGATTTACGGTCTGTGTTTCCAGCCAGGTGGGTTGTAGCCTGACGTGTACCTTCTGTGCTACGGGGCGGATGAAACGCCTGCGCAACCTCACCGCTGCGGAGATTTACGACCAAGTCTTCCTCGTCAATGAGCAGTGTCTGGAAACCTATGGCAAGCCTTTGACCAACATCGTTTATATGGGCATGGGCGAGCCGCTACTAGCCTTCAAGGAGGTAGTACAAAGCATCGACCGCATCACGTCCCACCTGGGCCTACACATGGCCCCACGGCGGCTGACCGTTTCCACCGCCGGTATCGCTAAGATGATTCGTAAGCTCGCCGATGAAGACACGAAGGTCAACCTGGCCGTTAGCCTCCACGCTGCTGACGACGTGAAGCGTAACGAAATTATGCCCATCAATGAGAGTAACAATCTCGAAGTGCTGGTTGACTCCCTGGAGTACTTCTACAGCAAGACCAAAAAGCGTATCGGCTACGAATACATCACGTTCCAGGACTTCAACGATACACTGGAAGACGCCGAAAAGCTCTACCAGATTTGTAAGCGGGTACCCTCCATGGTCAATATCATCGAGTACAACCCGATTGACAATGCGCCCTTCCGTAAATCAACGGAGCACAACATCGACGACTTTGCGACCTACCTCCGGGACCGGGGCATTATGGTTACTGTCCGGCGGAGCCGGGGCAAGGATATTGATGCGGCTTGTGGGCAGTTGGCGAATAAGGGGTGAGGTTGCAACAAGTCTAATAGCTAAGTCGCTCCAAACGGGTATCTACCAAGCCTTTCCCGTATTTATATTCGTATAGTTTGAGGTAGCCATCCTGAGCATGCCCGACCCGGATGAAGTCTGGGTTGTTTTTTAAGGGAACAAAGTCCAGTTGGAACTCACCGTCGATGAACGTCGCTACCCGGATTCCTTTATATAGAACTCCTTTCTCCGTAAATGTCCGGTCGAAAAAATAATTTGAGGTGTAGTCCCTGCCGCTTACTGAATGCGTAAACCCAAACGGGCCATCATGCAGAGCCACCAGATCTTCCAATGCCAGCTTATCATATTTGCCTTGTGATAACCGACGTTTCAACCTGAAATCTTCCATGGGGGTAAGGGCAGAAATGTCTTTATACCTTAACTGAAAATAATCTTTCTCAACTTTTACAACCGGCCCTGGTTCGAAAACCGAACTCAAGGTCAGGACGTAAGCGTCGCGATACTCGTAATCCAAGGACAGTTTTTTCCCATTTTTGTCCCTGATTGCGTTGACTTCGTAGACGACCGTGGCTATGCCCTCTTTGTTGAGGCTATAGTTTAGCACCCTAATTCTTTCGTATTCACCAAGTGGAGGCATATTATTTTCCGTTAACACTTTATCGAAAAACACGTCATCAGCAATTTTTTTTCGATCAAGTAATTCTCCGGCATCATTATACCTTGACAGCTCAAAGCCATCCATTTTGTAAGCAGAAATTCTGGTGAAAGACTTTAAGGTAACTGCATGGCCATCATGAAATGTCCCTGCGGAAAAGCGCTCGGCCGATCTGCTAAAACTTGAATCTTCCGATTCGTCTTTAAAGATCAGTTTTCCCGTTTGGGTGTCGATACAGTAGACATCTTTAAAAGATCTGTTGTTGTTTCTTTTAATTCGCTCAACTTCCAACAGCATCTTCCCTTTGGACATCGACAGCAGGTTGGGAACGTATGAATATTTCTTATTCGCAAAGGTCGACCTCCATTCTTCCGATACGCCATCAGAGGCAACCATGGCCAGGCTGAAGTTAACGACCACGCCATTAGAGCTGGCTACACATGATATAAAGCCCTCTCTGGTGGGCACCAAAAAGAGTCCCTTGTTTTCATGGTAAAGATTACCATAATTAACGGTATCCCGCGAAACGGTTTCGCCCGCTGCATCCAGTAGGTCAACATACCTTCTTGCATCATTTTTGGGTTTAAATAGAACCCCTAGGTAAGTACCGTTGTAGGCAATACCTTCAAAAGTTAACGGGTGGCTGGATCGGTAAACTTTATTTCCGATTGGTTGCAGGTCATTGCCAAGCAAAGTAACTGTATAAACATTCTTCGTTTCACCGGGCTGCTGGTTATCGGTCAGGCGAAAATGCCCCGCTACTTTGT
>CALIGP010000250.1 GCA_938021455.1 uncultured Lewinella sp.
TATAATTTTAGTAACGTAGGTGCTATCGTTCACCTTCACCTTCTTTTTAACCTTTTCGATGTAATCAAGGACCTCTTTACTATAGGTATCACAGCTACTTTGGGAGTACGGACCATCGACTCCACGTCCTAGGTAGCTGACATCTGCGAACAGATCGATCCGCCGGCCATTATCCGTTGTCACAATTTGAGTCCAGCCTCGTGTTTCCTCGCGTAGACTTCGGACTCCTTCCGCCAAACTGGCGAAGTAATCAGTGTTAAGGTTGGGGGCCAGCAGGATGCGGAGGGTGCCTAATTCCCGCAGCTGAATAAGGGTATCTTCTAAAGTTACCGCCCGTTCGGGGAGGTATTTCAGCGCATTATTGTAATGTTCGAAGGCGACTCTGGCGGCTGGTTTCTCTCCCGCAAAAGCGGCTGGCAAGGCTGGCCGGGCCTGCGCAATAAAGTAAGCACCGGCATTTCGGCGAGCCTCTTCCCGCTGCGCCTCCAAAACGGCAGGGCGGAGGCCGGGATGGCGCTGAAGCTGTTTCGTATCTGGCAGGTAATCCACCAAATCGAGGCTTCTGGAATACAGGTCTTGATAGAGGTCGTACAACGAGACCCAGCGCCGCTCATCGGTCGTTTTCCGGAGTTCCAGGGAGCGGGCATAATCGCGGGATTGCACGGCAGCGTAAGCATCCTCAAATTGCGTGAGTGCCTTTAGCCGAGCCTTACTGAAAGGACGTTGGGCGCCCCGATAGCTATCGGGGCGGCTGCAATGTTTTAAAGCGACGGCATAAGCGCGGTCGTATTTACCTTTTTCCAGGAGCTTGGGGACGCTCGCGCAGCCAAGCAGGACAAAAGAGCAAAGGAAAAGGAGGGTCTTCGAATAAGGCAAGGTTTCAGGTGTTGGGGTAAGGCGGGTCTGCTGGTACACAAGGTAAGGTCGGTATAAGCCTTGTTTTCTTATGGAAATATTAAAATGAAAGCTCGGCTTTTTATTACAGTTTAATTTAAATTTTGCGGGATGATCACAAGCCCCTCGGTGCGCTTCTCGGCTCGCCTCTCCTTCGTCGTGGCTTACTCGAAGTTTACTCGGGGACCGGACCTTTAGAGGGTTATCTGTCCGCGCGCTACGCGCGGACGGCTTTGAACCGAACCATCGGTCCCTGAGTAAACTCCGAGCGAGAGTAGCGAGCCGAGGAGTACACCGAGGGATTCTAGGATTAGTCACAAACTTAGTTTACACTGTGCCAGTGATTGAGCGAGAAGAAAACCTCTAAGCGAATTTTCGCTAAAACCCCTTGCCCACCCCACCCCCATGATTTACCTTTGGTCGTATGCTACAATCGATCATATTCTGCCTGGTAGCCGCGGCAGCTTTAGGTTACTCCTTTTACCAGTTCCGAAAGGTCTACGCCAACATCATGATGGCCAAAGCTGAGGCCGTGGAAGGTCCGACCGGCGAACGCTGGAAAAACATGATCCTCGTCGCCTTCGGCCAGAAGAAGATGTTTAAGCGGATGATTCCCGCCGTGCTGCACTTCATGCTTTACGTAGCTTTCGTCTTTACCCAGATTGAACTGATTGAGATTTTCATCGATGGCATCTTTGGTGTGCACCGCTTTTTTGCCGACGGGCTCGGAACGGTCTACAATGTCATCATCAGCACCATCGAGGTATTATCCGTACTGGCTTTCATCGCTACGGTAATCTTCCTCATCCGCCGCAATGTGCTCTTCATTCCCCGTTTCAACAAACCGGAAATGACCGGCTGGCCCAAGCTCGACGCGAACCTCATCCTGATCTTCGAGCTCATTTTGCTCGTCTGTATCTTCACGATGAACGGAACCGATGAGGTACTACAGGGCATCGACCCCGCTCACTATCCGGACACCAACCTAGCCGTCACCAGTTGGCTCGGCCCCGCTCTTTTCGGCGGTCTGGGGGAAGGCACGCTCAAAGTATTGGAACGCGTTGGCTGGTGGGGACACATCGCTATGGTCTTCGTCTTCCTGAATTACTTACCCAAGTCGAAGCACCTCCACATTCTTTTGGCTTTCCCCAACACCTGGTTCTCCCGTCTCGGACAAAAAGGCCAGATGGAGAATATGCCTGAGATCATGAACGAAGTTAAATCCATGATGGGCCTCGGTGATCCTAACGCCCCGGAGCCGGATATGAACGCCGCCCTACCTGAGTTTGGCGCGAACGACGTCTTCGAGATGAGTCGGATCGACCTACTCGGTGCTTATAGCTGCACGGAGTGCGGCCGCTGTACTTCCGTCTGCCCGGCTAACATCACCGGGAAGAAGCTTAGCCCCCGAAAGATCGTCATGAACCTCCGGGACCGTTCCGAGGAGGTCGGCGAAAAGATCCGCTCTGGCAACACCGAGTTCTGTAAAGACGATAGTCAACCCCTATCCGCTGATAACTTCGATGATGGCCGTAACCTCTGGGATTTCATCAGCCGCGAAGAGGTTCACGCCTGTACCACCTGTAACGCCTGCGTGGAAGCTTGTCCCGTACTCATCAATCCGTTAGAGATGATCCTCAAGCTCCGTCGTCACGAAATCCTCACCGAAGCTGCTGGTCCACAAGACTGGCTGCCGCTCTTTAACTCCATTGAGAACCAGCAGCGGGCTTGGAGTGTGGGGACTAGTCGGACCGCTTGGGCCGAAGACTGATCGTAGGCACCACAGATATAAGTGGATCACAGATTGCGCGGATGAACGCAGATACAATTTGCGAATCCTAAAAATATAATCCGTGTTCATCCGCGCAATCAGTGATCTATAATCCTTCCAGTTAATCCGCGCCCTTTTTCCCAATCCAAGATCAATAAACGTCATATGCAGATCAAAACAATGGCCCAATTCGCCACCGAGAACAAAGAGCCCGAAATCCTTTTCTGGGTCGGCTGTGCGGGTAGTTTCGATGAC
>CALIGP010000251.1 GCA_938021455.1 uncultured Lewinella sp.
TTCGTTAGCGCCGACGTGCCTGAGTTCGGGGTGGCCGTAAAAAAAGGTATGCGAGGAGAGGGGATCGGTCAAAAGTTAATGGATCACTTCCTGAATGCACTGCGCGAACGCGGAGACAAACAAGTCTCTCTTTCCGTTCACGGAGACAACCATGCCGCCCAGTGGTATCAGCGGATGGGCTTCCGAACGGTCGCCTTCGACGGGAAGACGATGACGATGGTGATGGAGCTTGAGTAGACGGTAGATTGTAGTGTTGTAGACGGTAGTCTGTAGATGGCATTTTTTCGTTCTACAGACTACAATCTACCGCTCTACCGTCTACAACACTACCTCACCTGCCCCTGCCCTTCCACCAGCCATTTATAACTCGTGAGTGCCGCCAGCCCCATCGGCCCGCGGGCGTGTAGCTTTTGCGTACTGATGCCAATTTCAGCGCCGAGTTCAAACTGCCCGCCATCCGTGACGGCCGTGCTGGTATTAGCGTAAACGACGGCTGCATCGACTTCCCTCAGGTAGCGCTTGATATTGGCTTCGTTGTTACTGACGATGGCTTCGCTGTGACGACTACCGTAACGCTCGACGTGGGCGATGGCTTCGCTGATGTCGTCCACATATTTTACGGACATCTTCATGCTAAGGAACTCCCGCCCAAAGCTCTCTTCTGTAGCAAGCTCAACTTCTCCCGGGTACAACCCGATAATGTCTGTCCAAGCATCCGGACCGGCGTAAATGATACAGTTGTGTTTCTCACCAAGATCACTAAGCAGTTCCACCAGTTTTGACGCTACCGCCAGATGGTCCCGGTGAATAAGCAGGCAGTCGAGCGCGTTGCAAACGCTCACCCTCCTGCTTTTAGCGTTGGTAATGATGGCCTTTGCCCAGTCAAGATTAGCATCTGCGTCTATGTAGACATGGCAAATCCCCGCCCCCGTTTCAATGACCGGCACGGAAGCATTAGCCCGCACGAAGTCAATCAAGCCCTGGCTACCGCGGGGGATGATGACGTCCACCAGTCCATCCGCTTCCAGGATAGGCTTCAGTGCCTCACGTTCCGCCGGAGCGAGGTAGCAGGCGGCGGGTAACCCGCAAGCAGAGAGTGCTTCGTCGATAAGTTTCTTAATGGCGACATTACTGTCTCGGGCATCCCGGCTCCCTTTGAGTGCCGAGGCGTTGCCGGCTTTCAGGTTGAGAGCGAATACGTCGAAGGTGACGTTGGGCCGGCTCTCAAAAACAATGCCCACCACGCCGATGGGTACGCTGACTCGGCGGAGCTCCAGACCATTCGCCAGAGTGGATTGCTCCAACGTTTGATCCAGCGGGCTGGGCAAAGCCGCTACCCGCCGCAGATCTGCGGCGATGGCCAGCAAGCGCTCTTCGTTGAGTAGCAGTCGGTCGTATTTTGGGTTGTCCACGTCCATCCGGGCCAGGTCTTTGGCGTTGGCTTCAAGCAGTGGAAGGATGTTTTTCTCCGTGAGTTCCGCCAGGGTCGTCAAACAATCGTTCAGTCGCTCTGCGGGCTGACGATTAAGGCCAGCGGCGGCGGATCGGAGATTGGCCAGTTCGGCCCGTACTTCGGTAGTTAAATCTGCAGCAATCATGGCCGAAAGAAAGTTCGTTGGGGAGAAATAGTTCCCAAAGATCAGCCTTTCTTATCGATTACAAGGAGGCATTAAAAGGAGAAAGTCCAATGGCTATACCGCACGTTCACGACTATTAGATCACGACTACCTATCGCCCTACGCTCCAAATCGCCGGTGCAAAAGCCGCAGCGTCTTGAGTTTATTGCCGAATTTATCATAAATCGTGATAAGGTACAGGCCATCGGGCAGGTCTTCAATCTCGTAACCAGCCTTACCAGCGGGCTGATCGTATTTGCGTAAGCGGTTACCGAGTGCATTGGAAACTTCAACTCGTCCGAGCTTTGTGCCCGGAGGAGCCTCCACAAAAAAACGTTCCCTTGCCGGGTTGGGGTAAAGCCGGACGGTGGTAGCCACCGGCCTGGATTCCGGTGGCGCAGCAGCCTGACTACCCGTAGCGGGCGGATCGCTGGCATCTACTTGTGGGCGGCGCATGATCTTGGTAGAAAAAGTACCCTTGGCGAGTGTCTTACCCGGTACGGTTAAATCCGAAAAAAGAACTTCTACGGTTCCCATTCCGCTAATACCATCTGGCTGTAATACAACGACGAAGTTGGCAGATTCTCCGGGAGCCAGCCGTACCGGCCGGCCACTTTCCTGCTCCGCCTCCGCAAGAACGTACGGAGACGTGCGGGCACGGCGGGAGAAGGTTCCGTAAGACCAGGCGCCGGGTTTCTTGGCAACAAGTTGACGCTGCACCAACTGTATTGTCCGCCGGGAATCATTCGTTACCGTGACAGTGGTAATGTCTTGGTAGTCTTCATCCAGATCATCCACCAAAACTTCTTTCACCACGTTGGCCGGCTCTACGCGCAAGATTTCGTTCTGCGAATAAACCAGTCCACTAAAGGCCGTGATCAAAAAAAATAATAGTGCTTTTCTCATGTTGGGGAACAAGTCATTCTGGGATCGTGTAAAAATTCTCACCGGTGCTAACCGTATGCGAAGGTAAGATTAGCAAAGATGGCATAATATTTTCAAGCGTTTGGAGCAAATCAAGGACACATCACCATTTTTAACCTTTGTCGACCTAATAAAAACGAAGAAACCCACCGAGCCATAAGGCCCGAGTGGGTTTCAATACAACAAATCCGCCATTTAGCACAAAATTATTTTATGGCAAGACGGCAAGGATTCAGTGAACGTTAACGCTCTTTACTTGGTAGAGCTGTCGTTATTGAATTTATCGAGGATGCGCTTCATCTGCTCACCAGCTGCTTCGCGACCTCCAAGACCAAAGGACAGTGCAACGGCTACAGCAACGGCACCCAAAGTCAGACCGAAGGCCAGGTTTACAATGTCATCAGCGATTCCCATCGTACGAAGAGCAATGGCCAGGAAGAGGCCTAGAATTACGATCCGTGCAAGAGAAGCGATAAAGGTATCAGAACGTCCGGCAGACATGGTAGTGTAAGCCATGTTCGCCAGGTAGTTACCGAGGGCGAGAATGATAAGACCAAAGGCTATCTGCCCCGTCATTTCAAAAATCTGCGAAAGAATTTGATTCAGTTGCGTGAATTCTAACCGCTCCATACCCGTGATGACACCGAGGAACATCAGGAAAAAGAAAGCAACGTTAGCGAGCAGCTTCGAAAGGCTGGTTCCTTCACCAATTACCGCACCAAGCTGAAGCTTATTAGCCATATTATCAGCACCAAGGCTGGCTAATAGCTGCTGTAGCAGGCCAGTGATAAACTTACCACCGATGTAAAAGAGACCGATGATCAGTATGGCTGCAATGATCCGTGGGATCGCAGAGATGAACATACCCAGCATATCTTTGAGTGGGTCTGTGATCGTAGTCATCTTCAGTGCATCAAGCGCTGCGATGAGGATGGGAATGAAGACGATGATAAAAACGACGTTCGTCAGGATAGACGTTAGGTTAATCTCTGCGCTAAGTCCTGCCCGCTTTCCAAGGTTTTCCAGGAAGCCGGCCGCCATACCAACCAGACTGGAAGCAATTTTAGCGATGACATAGCCAATGAAACCAATCAGGCCAGCAGCTACTAGATTAGGGATGAAACCGAGGAACTGGCTCACCATATCGTTGAGTGGGTCAAGAATCTGCGTGAGGCCTAAGGTTTCCATGGCCATCACCAAGACGATAACCATCACTACGTAGTAGACTATTTTCGAGATGGCCCGTTCTGGCTTCATCGTGCTGCCTGCATTGGCAGCAATCCGGTTGTCTAGTCCCGTCTTATTCAGCAATTTGTAGGCTATACGCTGCAGTAGCTTGGCAATGAAGTAACCTACGAGTAGGATAACTAAGGCGGCGAAAATGGTGGGTAAGCCATCGCCCAGGTTGTCTATTAGGGTGGCTCTTAAATTGGAAAGATCCATGAATTAGTAATTAGATAGCATTAAACTATTGGTCAGGTGTGGACAAGATTGTCGTACCTGTCATTTAGACCCATT
>CALIGP010000252.1 GCA_938021455.1 uncultured Lewinella sp.
TCGCGATACCTCAACGTCTGAGAAAAATATTAGATAGATAACCTAAATCGGCTTGAGCAAAAAATCGCTCAACACTTAGAGCTCAAAGACAGCCCTGACGTAGTCCGGGTCTGCCGTTGCGCTTTTGTTAAACCAACCCGCTTGCGGCCATCTATGGAGATTCAACCTGGCTTGGTTGCTTCTGAACAGATCCCGGAGTAAAGTAATGGCGACTTGGGGTTGGGGTGGAGCGATAAATTGGGTGAATTCCCTTGGATTTTGACGAAATAAAAATAGCAAGGCAGTTCCTTCTGAGAAGGTCGCCTACACCTTCGCCGCGTTACGTTTTTTTCAGGATTGGAGATCGGGATTGACGGACTTAAAAACTAATCTCTCCTACAAATCGTTTCCCCTACTTCAAAGAGAAATCCTGACCAATCCATTGCTAACGGTAGATGGTTTGTGTCCAGGTAAGTTCTACTTGATCCTTACTAATGAAAAGGAAAAGAATTGGAAAACGAATACAGAGTTTCTACTGAAAAGCAGTTGTTAGACGTCGAAATGATTCATGATTTCTTGTCGACAAAAGCCTATTGGAGCCTCAAGATTCCTAAAGAAACAGTAGTTAAGTCAATAGAGCATTCCCTTTGCTTTGGCGTATACAAGGGTAGTGAACAGCTGGGATTCGCCAGAGTGATAACTGACTTCTCGACCATTGCTTATTTGGGGGATGTGTTTATTCTTGAAGCACACCGGGGAAAAGGGCTTTCCAAACTTTTGATGGAAGCTATTATGAATCACGACGAACTACAGGGGTTAAGGAGATGGATTCTACTTACGGGTGATGCACACGGTTTGTACAAAAAATACGGTTGGAAAGAAATAGCAGATTCTACGGTATGGTTGGAGCTTCATGATCCTGGTGTTTATAAAGATCGGGTTTAGAGTAGGCGGGAGTATGGCATAAAGTGTGCCTGTTTTCCAAAAAAACACCCCCCATCGGCCCATGCCGACGAGGGGTGTCCTCACCAAAAAATTAAAGCAAAGCCGGTACACTGCTACACATAGGGTGTTCCGTTTGTAAGGCTGGAGGCGTGACGCTTTCTAGCGGTCCAGCTCGCAGAGCTTTGTAGCACAGGTCTGGGTTTTAACCCAGATAAGGCCCCAAAAACCGTCACGGCTCAATTCCAACAGAGGGAACAGCCTACTGCCAGACAAATGACACTTCAGCATCTCGAAGCGCCCTGACGCAGTCGGGTCTTCGAGCGTGCGGGTTACTCCATTTGTAAAGCAAAGACAGACAGTTTACCGCAGCAAAACCAACCGCTTCGTCACCACCTGGCTACCCACCCGGGCGCGTAGCAGGTAGACGCCCGCTGATTGCGTAGCCGATGGCTGCCACTGCAGCGTGTGCGTGCCGGCGCCACGACTGCCGTCCAGGAGGTGGGTGACTAATCTGCCCCGACTGTCGTAAATGTCAACGGATAC
This sequence comes from uncultured Lewinella sp., assembly GCA_938021455.1. Taxonomy (GTDB): domain Bacteria; phylum Bacteroidota; class Bacteroidia; order Chitinophagales; family Saprospiraceae; genus Neolewinella. The sequence goes on from CALIGP010000252.1 coordinate 1,468, forward strand.
GGATTCCGCCTCGGTCAGCTGCAGGGTGAAGGTACTGGCGCCCCGGAAGGGGTTGGGCACGACCTGCAGGTCGAAGGTCGTACCGATCAGGTCTCCCGCCGAGGTAGTCGCCTCGACCTGGGTGATGTCGGGGATGATGGGGCGGAAGGAGCCCGCCGCCGTCAGGTCTTCGATGCGGAGATCGAGTTGGGGGGCGGCACCGTCGTCCGTCAGGGCTTCGAGGCGGATGGCGGTGAGCATCAGCCGGTCGGCTCCGCCCATGGGGTTAGCGTGGGCTAGTAGCAGATGGCCCAGGTTGGTTTCGGAGAGGTTGACGTTCGGACCGGCGAAGCCGGGGTCATCACTGGCCACCAGTTCCACGAAGCGGTAGCGGGTAGCGTCCCAGTTGGCGGTGAGCTGGTAACTGCCGAGGCGTTCTCCGGTTCCCGCCAGATCAAGCGTCAGCGGAAGCAGGTAGGTGCCGTCTTCTTTCTCCAGCCCGATTTCCAGTGGAGCGTTGAGGGAGGAACGAGGCGTGGCGATGGTTTCGCTCAGCAGCCCGTCCGTAGCTGCGGTTGGGCAGACGGGCTCGCCGATGGCGAAGTCTACGGGCAGCCCCACGTCGTAGGTCAGGATGATGAGGGCATCACGGGCGTTCGTGCGGCGGTTGCCGTCTACGTTGCCAAAGCCGGCGTCGATGCGTTCCTGCGCGACGGGCGGGATCGGATTGCCGACGGCGAAGGCCAGAACGAGTGCCGCATCGGTGGAGTTGATGCGTCCGTCACCGTTCACGTCACCCAGCAGCTGCTCTTTCTGAATGGGGAAGCCGCAGTTGAATACGGAGGCACTCTCGGTCAGGTCCTTAAAGGTGCCGGCGCTCACGAGGGTACGCAGGTCGAGCACGGGGTTGACGTTGGTGCCTGGGGCACCAAGGGCGCGGAAGTTGGCGCTGAAGACGGGGACATCTCCGCTGCGTCCTTCCGTATCTGCTCCATTAAAGATGATCGCTCCGGCGGTGGGGTTAACGAAACCGGTAAAGCCGGAAAGAATCTGCGCGTCGCCAACGTATTCCATCACCGTAGGGTCGTAGCGTAATATGGCGGTGAAGTTGCCCAGGAAATCGTCGGGCTTGGGCACGTTGCTCATGTCTACCCGCACGGTCAGCGGGAACTCGCAGTTGGTGGGCACGGCCTCGGGGCAGTCGACGAATACCGGAGGGGTGTTGTCTCCGCCGGTGTCAACGGGATCGGGGAAGCGGATGCCTTCGGCGAAAGTCCGCCACCAGAACTGGTTGCCGCCGATGGGCGCTTGTGTCTGTGTTTCCACCTGCGTCATGTTCAGGCGGTGAACGGTGTTGATCTGCCCCTGCCCGAAGGGAATGAAGATGACGTTGACGGGGAAGAGATCGCCCGGACGAAGGGGGATGCCGATCAGTGCGGCCTCGTCGCTGAAGATTTCGACAAACCCGTCACCAATGTCCTCCACGCCTTCGCTCTGGCCATTATTCAGCTGCCAGATGTCGTAAAGCTCTCCCATCTGCACGATGATCCGGCCGAAACGGAAGGGAGACCGTACGGCATCTTGTGGCAGCGTGAAGCGGAGATCTGCCCGGTATTCTTCCGCTCCGTAGTTGGCAACGATGACCTGGTTGAAGCCTCCTTCGTCGCCCTCGGCGGCTTCGCCGACGGAGATGTTTTTCCAGACGATGTTGTTATTGTTCTTCACGTTGTTCCATAGGCTGGTGGTTTCGGGGAAGGTCATGCCGTCCGCATCTTCAATGCGGGAGAGCAAACAGAAGTGGGAACGGTCCGCCCCAAAACTAGCGTAATCAACGGGGTTGGGTACTACCCACTCGTACTGAAGAATCGTAAACTCGCCTCCGGCAAGGGTGACGGGCTGAGACCCAATCGGAGACCCCATCAGGGCCGGACTGGTGACCACACCGTTCCAGGGAACGGGCCAGGAGAGACCGGAACTGGCCTTGGCCCAGTAGAGATTTACATTGCCGCTTTGACTTCCACTGCACCCGCGGTTGCGCACCCGCACGTATACATAATTTGGACTTCCGTCCGGCTGGAAAACGGGGTTGACGTGTTCCTGATTCGTCAGCCCGTCATTGGTGGGCCGCACCCAGATGTCGGCACTGTGGTACAACGATTCGGTGGTCGCGTTGGGCTCATCGCCCACATCATCGTAGGTGTCGGCGCTCCAGAGGTCCGGCGTGGCGGGTGTTTCGGGCGGCGGGAGGTTGCCTTCTGAACCGATCAGGCTGCCCCGAACGGTAAACAGTGCCGCCGCTGCCCGCACGTGTTGCCCAACGGTAAACATGGTCATACAGTCGTTGTCGACGTAGTCCATGTAGTTCATGAACATGTCTCCGTTGGGGTCATTGTCGCAGCTGGTGCTGGGGAAGGATGGGCAACCACTATTGGACAGCCCCTGATTCGGGGTATCGTCTATTTCGTCCGATCCGCCGCAGCTATCGGCGGTTCCCTGATCGTCTCCCCAGATGTGGCGGAGGTTGAGCCAGTGGCCGATTTCGTGGACGAGCACGCGGCCCAGGTCGAAGGGCGCCGAGGCGGTGCCGTTGGTGCCGAAGGCCGTGTGGTCCATC
>CALIGP010000253.1 GCA_938021455.1 uncultured Lewinella sp.
AAAGCACGCCGTGCTAACGAGTGTAAACCGCGATGAACTTAAAGACCGCGGTGCCGAAATCTGGTACCAAACTGTTCACCAAATTAAGCAGCGGACGCCGCAGGTGACCATCGAAACACTCATCCCCGATGTTCGCGGAAACTGGGATGCGCTGTACCGAATGATTGAGGGCGGACAGGAAGTCGTGAGCCACAATATGGAAACCGTACGGGAGCTTTACCGCAAGGTTCGTCCTCAGGGCAAATATGATCGGAGCCTCGAAGAACTGCGTCGTATTAAAGAAGCTGGTAAACGAACCAAGACGGGCTTTATGGTCGGTCTGGGTGAAACCGAAGAACAGGTCGAACAAATCCTTGATGACCTGATCGAAGTAGGCGTTGATGTTGTTACTATTGGTCAGTACCTCCAGCCTACGGCCATGCACTTAGCCGTCGATTCTTTCGTAACGCCGGATACTTTTGCACACTACAAAGCGATGGGACTGGAGAAAGGCTTTAATTATGTGGAGAGCGGTCCTTTAGTCCGAAGCTCTTATCATGCGGAGAAGCATATTTAGACGGCCTGCGGCCTTTTAGGCGGAAAAGGCGCTTCGCTTCTTTTCCTTTTTAGACGGCCTTCGGCCTTGTAGAGAGCTAAACACAAATAGGAAGGATCCCGAAGAAAGTACCGTTATTTGTCCCAAATCCATTCCCGGAATGCGCAAGGCGTTATTCAAGGCTATTCCCATTCATTCACTCGTCTTTCTACGGATTGCGATGGGCTTGTTGGGCGGTGGAGACATTCTTGGTAACGGTATATACTATCATTGGTATAAGGGGGAAATGAGCGATTTTACCTTTCGGTATTATGGCTTTGAATGGATACACCCGCTTCCGGAACCCTTCTTGTCTATTTTCTTCGTCGTCGGCTTCTTACTGGGACTGGCAGTTGCTCTGGGCTGGCGATTTCGGATTATGGCACCGCTGTTTGCTGTTGCTTTTAGCTACCTCTTTCTTCTGGAAAAAGCCCATTATCTCAACCATGCCTATCTCTTTGTCTGGTTGGCCTGGCTACTCGCTCTCACGCCCGCCTGGCGGGAGTTTTCGTTGGACGTACGACGGAGCCCTTCGGAGTGGTCGCCAGTAGCCCCTGCGTGGTCGGTTTACGTTTTTCCGCTGCTGATGGGGCTGGTCTATTTTTGGGGTGGTATCGCTAAGATCAATTACGACTGGCTCATCGAAGCCATGCCCTTACATATGTGGTTGCAGCGGCGAGCAGAGATGCCCATTTTGGGCCCGCTGTGGGTGGAAGAAACCACGGCCTACGTGATGGCCTGGGGCGGAATGTTGTTGGATCTGACGGCGGCATTTATGTTGCTACACAAGAGACTGCGTTGGGTAGCGCTTGGGCTGCTACTGGCCTTTCATGCTACGAACCACCTCATTTTTAACATCGGTATTTTCCCTTACCTCTCGATGGTGCTGACCAGTTTGTTTTTTGCACCGGACTGGCCGAAAAAAGTAGTAGAATGGTTCGCACAAAAAAGTTGGGCGCGGACGCGGGTGCAAGGATGGCTTCGGGGATGGAAAGGTAGAGTGGCTTCTGCCCACGCAGAAGCGAGACCCCGAAGATTCTGGCAGCGAGATGCCCGATACGCCCGCCCGCTTATTCTCACACTGGTCGTACTTATCGCTTTTCATTGTTATCTACCTCTCCGTCACTGGGCCTTCGACTCCGACGTCAACTGGTCAGAAGAAGGCCACCGGTATAGCTGGCGGATGATGTTGCGTAGTAAGCAGGGAGGTGGGAACTACCTGCTGGTTGACCGCGCCACTGGCGTGGAAGAAATAGTCTTGCCCTTCGATAGCCTGAACCCTAAGCAATATCGGAAGATGGTTACTCACCCGGATATGATTCTGCAGTACGCCCATCACCTACGGGACACGCGTGCTGCTGCTGGTCAGGATGTGGCGGTCTACGGCCGCTTTCGGGTAGGACTTAACGGTCGTTTACGGCGTGAATTCATTGATGAAACGGTAGACTTGGGACAGGTCGAATGGCAGTGGTTTGGGCGGAAGGATTGGGTTTTGCGGGAGGGGGAGTGAAGGATCGCTTCGCGATTTCAAAGGGAACCACAGAGTTTCACGGAGGTAGGCACAGAGGCTCTGAGGTTTAGGCTGCTTCGCAGCGGGGATTTTGCGCGCGGAGATCGCAGAGAGTAGGAGGGGAAGGAGCGAGTAGGCCGCTATGCCAACCATCAATCGTACTTGCGAGCAAGCGATACCGAAGGGTCACCCCTCTCCGTTGAGCCGTAGGCGAAACTTACCGGAGAGGGGCCGGGGGAGAGGTTTTGGGCCTCCTGCCTCGCCTAGCCCTTAACCACAGGTTTTCACGGAGGTGGCACAAATTTTCACAGAAAAGGGTACAGATTTCTGCGGCTCAATTTGTTAGAAGTGTTTTGTGCTACGGCTTAGTCTCAGTCCATCCACAGCGTACTGTTTTGACTCGGATGGGCGTCCATTGATAACCTATCCAGGCATGCTCGTGTACCATTTCTACAAGGTGGGGGCAATTGATGCACTCCTGGTAGGTTCTGGCGTAGGCTTTGGACCAGTTTTCGCCACTTACGAATCGCTGCCGTTTCGGACAGGGGCAGCCGATGGTTCTCACGTGATGATATCCGCGCCATTCGCTGTGTCGAACTTTTAATTCTTTGCTGGATAGTCTACGCTGGCGCTCAGCTCTATGTTGTATCGGATTAAATAGCCAGCGGCCATGCACGGCAAAACCATGGTCGCGGTTACCGAAGTTGATGATCCTCTGGGCTAGTTCGAGCGTATCGTGCCCACGCCCTTCGTTTACTAACTCTTTAAAGATGGCCAAAACATCAATCTCTACTGAGGGTATCCCCGAGCGGATGAAAATTCGTTGCTTGTAGTCGTCGACGGTGTGAGATACTTTTATTTCGACGACCAGCCTCTCCCGGCCGAAAAGCACCACATCGGCAACAAAACCCTTTATTCCTTTTTCTTCTTTGGTGTACCGATATCTGTATGCTCCCGCCCTTTGGATTGGTCGCTTGAGGCCGTGCATAAATACAGGAGGTACAATCAGTTCACGATAGTGATGTAAGACCGCTTTGGCGAATCGATGCAGGGCCGTTTCTACTCCACCAGCGCATTCAACTGTGCCATGGTGCGCAAAGTGGTGGGCGTTGACTTTCCCCCTTTTGGCAGATAAGGCTGTTCCACAACATGGGCAAAAGCAATTACATTTGAGGCCTCTCTTTGCTTTACGGATCGAAACAATCTTTCCGTCTTCCCCGATTCCAATGATCAGAGGTAATTTTTGGGCTGACATGCCTAAGAATTAGACAATGGAAAAAAGTGCACGAAGAGGTAGACTGCAGTAACGAAATGAATTAAATTGTTGTTTTGTTTGCGCGCGGAAACAAATGTAGGGTTATTTGTCAGGTATAACAAGAAAGTAGAGTAGGATTAAGGTAGGATGTCTAGAATTTCATCCTAAAGGGCCGGGTTAAATTTTAGCTTCTGGTACCTGGCACCCCCTACTCATACAACCCCCCACTCAAATACCGGTCTCCCCGATCACAGATGATGCAAACAACGAGGCCTTCGTCTAGCCCGTCGGCGAGGCGAAG
>CALIGP010000254.1 GCA_938021455.1 uncultured Lewinella sp.
CCGCTGGCGGTGCTGGAGACGATGGTGGCGGAGTGGATGGCGGAGTAAAAGATATGCGATAAGCGATTGGCGATATTTGATTGGCGATTTGCTCGAAAGCAACGACCGGTTGTAGTAGCAAGATTAATAACTATCCGAACGACTGTCTCCAGCCCCGATAGGGGGACGGGACAACCTCTTAGCGAGGTACGGAATCGCGGCGAAGCCGTGATGGAGTGCCTCGCTCGCTAAACGATTTACGATTGGGCTACCGCTGTTACAAGGGCTGCTGCGCAGCCTACAGATGGATTAGGATTTCGCTACCGCATCGCCGCCTCCAGTTTCTCTTTACCCCCTACTACTGGCAAGGTGATTTTTGTTCCCGCCAAATCCACCGTCAGCTCCGTACCGGGTTCGGGCAGCAAGGTGAAATCTTTGTCGCTGGAAAAGATCATCAGTCCGATTTGCTGTCCTTTGCGGATGAGCTGATCATCGGGCATGAGGTCGAAGGTTACGTCGACGAAGTCGCCGGGTTTCACGTCTTCTTCCTGACGAATGCCTTTATGGTTACGGAAGTCTGCCCACCCACGGGTGATGAGGTTATCGGTGATGACCGTGCGACGACCCGATTCCCAGGGCAGGGAGACGAGGTAGACGGAAAGATTAGCCCGGGCTTTGCTGGCCGCCATTCGGACGGTTACCCGTGCTGTTCCTGAGAGGTGGACTTCGGATGTAAGCTCGGGCGTAAGATAAATCAGACGGTGATTCGTGAACTCCGCATCAGCGAGGGCTTCGCCGTCGAAAGAGTAATTGTCCACCAGCGTTTCCTTCTTCGCCGTGCGCGTTTGTACAAGGCCCAGGCCGCCGTGCCCAGGAGCACCAGCGGTGAGAAAAAGGTCTACACCTGCAGCATTCGGATTAGGATAGTCGGCGTAGGAGGTTGGCTTATCTCGGGCGTCTCGCTCGCGGACGATCCAGGCCTTCGGGTCCTGCTCAACGCCGTTCTCGACTCCGTGCAGGTAGCGGGTAAACCAGCGGTTCATCATGGTCATGGGCGGCGGGCCACCGTGTCCGCCCTGGTGGTTATACATCTGAGTTGGCAAGCCCATTTCCTTTGCTTTGGCGTAGATACGGTAGCTGTGCTCGGGCATCACGTTCCAATCGTTGAAGCCGTGGCTCATCAGCAGGGCGGCTTTCATACCGTCCATGTGATTCAGGTAATCGCGGCCTGCCCAGAAGTCGTTATAGTCGCCGGTGAGGCGGTCCATCCCTTCCTTCATCTCGGTGTCCCGCACGACCTTGTTGTTGTGCGCGCGCTTGGATTCGTCTCCGCTGTGGATGAAGTCATAGAGCACGTCGATGTCTTCGCCCAGGTAGCCGCCGGGGGAACGAACGAGGCCGTTGGAGCGATAATAGTGGTAGTAACTCGTGTTGGGCGCGATGGGGATGATGGCTTCGAGGCCTTCCACGCCGGTGGTCGCCGCTGCCAGGGGCAGCGTGCCGTTGTAGGAGGTGCCCGTCATGCCCACCTTGCCGGTAGACCAACTCGCTTTGACCTCCTTCTTTCCGTCTACCTCCGTGTAGCCCTTCGCCCGGCCGCAGAGCCAATCAACAACTGCCTTGGGAGCAAGCGATTCGTTTTCGCCACCGACGGTGGGCGCCCCCTGAGACAGCCCCGTTCCCGGAGACGAAGAGTGCACCACAATGTAGCCACGGGGCACCCATTTTTTGATGTGAGAGTTGGAGATAATTGGCCGTTCGCCCCGTCGCTCCACCTCGGGGTGAATGTGTTCGGGGCCGGCTTCGCCCAGCTCGTGGTGAACGTCCCAGAAGAGTTCGTCTCCGCCCTGGGCAACGCCCGCGAAGTAAGGGCTGGTGACGTAGATCACCGGCAGCTTTAGCCCCTCCGTTTCTGTCTGTTTTGGGCGGGTAACGGCCACGTGCACCCGATCCATTTTGCCGTCTCCGTCGGAGTCAAACTCCGTCTCTACCCAGAGATCATGGCGCAACCAGTCTTTGTCTTTCTCAAAAGCGGGAACAATTTGCGCTTCGCCGTCTTTGAACACCGGACCGATTTTCTGGGCCTGGGTAAACGACGAAAGTAAAAACAGGAGGAATAGGGGTAAGTACTTCATGGGAGCAAGATAGTGGTTTAGGAAGATTGCAACTAGCCTAAATCTTGTACTGTTCAAAAAGCCGTACCGCCCACAACCATTTCCAATGCCTACTTCTTTTGCCCTCCATAACGCTTATGACGGCTACAGTGACTTTTCAGAAAGTGTCTACTTCTCCCTGAAGTATAACGAAATGGCCACCACTGCAGAGTTGGACATCGACCTGAAACCACAGAAAACCATCATGGCATCCGTGCTCGGAGAACTGACGTTACATGACTGGAACATGGAAGTGGTTTTCCAGGAATGGAAAATCGCCCAACAGCTTGACCTAAAAGAAGGAGATGATTTTGTGAAGTATGCTTTCTTCAGCAGCGATTCGGCAAGTATTTGCTTGAAAATTCAGACGTTCCCGGAATCCTCTTCCCTTACTTTTTACTACAACCAGCAGGAGAAGGAACTGGAACCATGGGTTTTATCCCAAATCAGTAAAATAAGAGCTCGGTTTGGGAAGCCCGCGAGCCCTTCCTTTCACGTGCTATCCAGCGACCGGAGTGGCTTTGACACTGAAGTTGTCAATATTGCTTCCACCAAAATTGACCTAAAAGCCAATTACAACGATAGCCTCCTCGACGTTGACCGTATTATTCAACGATCTATCGAAGAGCAACAATCGGGCTTGGTGCTACTCCACGGCATCCCCGGCACGGGAAAAACCTCTTACATCAAGACGCTGCTGACCAGATATCGGGAGGAGAAGTTCATCTTCGTTCCGAATGATTTCGTGGAGCAAATGCTCCGGCCTGACTTCATCACCTTCCTCATTACCCAAAAAAACTCAGTCCTGGTTATTGAAGATGCAGAATCCGTGATTATGAGCCGGGAAAAGTCGCAGAACAAATCCGTTGTGTCCACTATTCTGCAGATCACGGACGGGCTGTTTAGCGACTACCTCAACATCAAGGTGATTTGTACTTTCAATACGGATGTTTCTAAAATTGACAAGGCCTTGTTCCGGAAGGGACGGATGATTGCGTTTTATAAGTTCGAGGA
>CALIGP010000255.1 GCA_938021455.1 uncultured Lewinella sp.
GGGAGAAATAGCAGCCCATTCACTTTGATGAAACAAACAAACGGCCGTTACTGAAAGACAAGCCAAACCAAGGTCATCAACGACCTTAAACCGGTATCCCTCTCCAACGTAAAATTCGTCCAACAGCATCATCAGGAAATCTCTGAGGCTTTGCCCTTCGATGCGTTGCCGAAAGGGTAAACCATCCCTTAACAAATGGTGATTCGTAAGCCTGAACTGATGCATTATTCTTGCTTTATGCCTTAGTAAGATGAATGACCGAGTTACCACCTCCAAACCCGACAGACAGGTTTAGCGCAGTCCGCAAGGTTTTCTTTTGTACCTGCTGGGAGACGTTTATGGCCGCACTGGTTCCAGCAGCATCGTAACCGCAAGAGGCCAGAATGGTGTTTTCCTGCAAGCACTTCGTAGTAATGATGGTTTCCAATACGCCTGAAGCTCCTAGCGTGTGCCCCAGCTGGCCTTTGACGCTAAAAAGAGGAATAGAAGCCATGCCACTACGGGCTACTGCTTCACTTTCCATGTTGTCATTTAATAAGGTGGCGGTGCCGTGCCCGCAGATAAAATCAGGCATCTCATCTCCACAACTACGACGAATACAGTCGCTTAGTCCAGCGCCATTAGGAACGGGACGAGAAATATGAAAGCCGTCATTGGAAGTGGCTTCTCCAGTTACATAAACTTCATTAGGTAACGGGCTTCGCCATTCCAAAAAAACAGTAGCCGCTGCAGTGGCAAGATTAATCCCTTTACGGTCAGCATCATAAGGACGGCAGACTGTGGGAGAGACCGCTTTAAGCCGGTTAAAACCATTGAGAACGAAGTCAGAGGCAAGATCGCACCCCGTTATGGCTACCCGATCATATCTCCCAGACTTCATCATGCGCACGGCTAGCACAACACCCGCCAAACTACTCGTGCAGGCTGTACTGATGCAGACAGGAGCATGTTGAAGGCCTAACCTACTCGCAATGGTATGGGCGTTATCCGCCAAGCTATAAGCACCGTTATTTCGGCCAAGAGCCGTAATGTTTCCCTTTGCTGAACACAGGATCCAACCCGTTCTTTGGCAGGGCCATTTCCAGTCTACAGGTGGCTTTTTCAACGTTTCCTGAATAAGATCTATGAACTCTGATTCTGGAGAAAATCGTTTTCCGGGAATCCGCCCTACCGGGCAGGTATATCCCCCTAAAACTTTTTCTTCGCGTAAGCCTACCTGCCCCGTCAGGAGAGATTCCCAATTAGCCGCAGTGGAAGTCCCTAAACAGCTTATGGCCATATGGTCGGAAATGACAGCTACTTTTTTCATGCCATTTTCTTTGCTTGCTCCAACCAGGCTTCATGCCAATCCGGCAGGCTAGGAATAATACGCCCCGTACTGTCATCTTGTAAGACCTGCTCCGTATTCCCCTTGCAATAGACGGTTTTTCCGTCCAAAGAGGTTATTGTATATCGGAAACAAACCTTTGCTTGTGGCTTTTCAACATACTCCGTCAAGACGCGGAACCTATCACCATACTTTAAGGAGCGACGGTAATCAATGTCTACATGGATAATCGGGGCTCGGATGCCACGATCTAATAGATCTTGATAACTGATTCCAAATTTCTTTCCAAAAGTTTCTCTACCTACTTCCAGGTAATTAACATAATTCCCATGCCAGACAATTTGGTAGCTATCTACTTCGCAAAAGCGTACCGATATAATCGTTTCATGGCTGAGCAGGTCAGTTGAAGATCGTTGACTCGTAGCGGGAGTCAGAGAAATAGCACGCATCATGGGGTTTTCGTTTTGGTGGTTGTAACTCTTGCTTTCATGAAACAAAATTTGCCCGCAATGTCAACTGCGTCAAGCTCCCCCCAGTGAGGGACAATCGGGAAGACACCTGCAGGAAAAGTCTCTTTTTCTTTGACATAAGCGTCTAATGCCAAAGAGACAAAATGACAACTTTTTTCTCTGCTCCCACCTACCTGAGCGGGGATTTGGAGGTAGTGCTGGCCAAGGATAGCAAGAACCCGAGGATTCTCAGGATTGATTTTATATCCTTCTCGCAAATAACGCTCAGCTTGAGCACTGGCTTCCATGCCTCTACCCATAAAGTCCACTTGAAGGCGGGCATATTGGATTAAGGCACGGATTATCAGGATTTCTTCTTCGGCTACTCCCCCGATTTGCTTAGCTTTAGATAGTGCCAGCTCGCTTTGATCACACAATTGATCGATCTTATCCAAATCTTTCTCCTTGAAAGATTTCGTGGAATAAGCAAATGCCAGGTAATATTGAGGAAGCGCTTTATCCTTCTCCACTCGGGCAATACGCTCCAGTGTAGCAATCAATCTGTTGAGATCTTCATCTGAGATGATCGTATCTAGTTTGATTACGTTTTCCGCCATAATTTGATAGTAAGGGCTATCAGTATCCCACTCAGCGGCAAGCGGAAGCTCTTCGGTTTGGCTCTCCACCACTGGTTGTGCAAAAGAGCTGGAAAGGAAGCTCAGACTAAGCACCAGAAGCAATAAAAGCCGAGTAATTCCGGAGTTGAAATATGGATATTGCATTAGTTAAAATTTATAAGCTATGAATAGTATATCAGGCAATTAAGCCTTTGGGATGTCTTTATGTCGCCAACCCGGGCAAAGATCTTTTAGCTCTTGCCCGTAATATTGTTGTAAACTCGTTTTCGCTTTAGCCCGAGCGCGAGATAGTTTGGTTCTAATATGGCTAGGGGTGCAGCCCAAGAAAGTAGCAATCTCGCTAATGTCCCGCTGTTGAAAATAATGTAAATCAAGCAGCATGGCATCTGCTTTTGGAAGAGATCGAACCGCGTCACGGACGCTAGCAGCATCCAATTGATTCATCTTCCTTTCTGGAGATCCACTACTTGGTAATGTCTTCCCATACCGCTGTCGGTTTTCCTCTCGGCGCTTTTGATGACTTAGATAGTCAAGTGCTACAGTCCGAACGATCGTAAACAACCAAGTGCCAAAGGAGGCTTCACCCCGATACATTGGTAATTTTTCGTAAGCCTTGATAAAAGCCTTTTGCTTGATCTCGGACATCGTAGCAGCACAAGAGGTATACCGGTTCAGCATAGCAGAAACCTGAGAGTCATACTTACTGACGAGTTCAGGGAAAGCCAATTGAATTACATCATTCTGATAGCTACCTTCATTATTATTCATCTGATAGGAGGACATAATTGTGTTGTTTTAAAAAGTGGAGGAAATTCGGTGATCGGTGATTCCGAGGAAAGGCATTCTTGCAGAATTACCCAAGGGGATAACAAACCGTATACGGCCTCCTCTTTCTTGAATGGGGTATAGACCTCGCTTGACGACCGCATCTTTAGGTAAACCGCACGCTTGAATCAGAACTTGAGAAAAAACAACGTCTTCTTCAATCCGAAAAAGGCCATTACTAAATTGCTTTTTATAAGCTTTTGTGCTGATGTCTCTACGGCGAAACTCCAACTGCACCTTACCCTTATTTGGCGTATAAGACAAAAAGGCTTGCGCAAAACAGGCTTTACAACGACGCGACTGTAAACTTCTTAACGAACCCGCTAATTCAACATTACAAATCCCCATGCCTTCACAATTTCGACGCTTCGGATTGCCAAACTCGACATTGACAAATTTGCCCACGGGCCGGTAGATATCATTTAAGGGTAGAATTCTTAACATGGCTGTTTTGATTGGTGACAGAACAAAGATGCGCTCGAAAACCGCCTTCTACGAGGACGAAAATTCAACAATCAAGCCCTTTAAATACCATCAATGTTTTCACATAAAAAACATAACCAATTGAAAACCATCACTTTAAAAAATAAAAAAGACTAACAAACCAGCCTAACTAACCATTTATTGGCTCCTAAATTTGAGGTATCAACAAAATCAATAATCGATGTCACTAGACCGTCTACATTATCGTACCTCCCGCTGCCTTACTATTGTTTCTCGCGGAGAGAACTACGAAATAACCCACGAGCTGAACGGCCGTAAATTCGTTTTACCACGGCTAGCCTATCAATTACTGACGCATTTAAAAGAGCCCGCAACACTCGATGAACTGCTAGATCGCAGCTCACATCCCTTTCCACCCAAAGAGCTACAAGCTATGCTTGAGCGATTACGCAGCGGAGGAGTCATCGTTGCAACGGGAGACGACGAGACCTACCATCGTCGCTTACCGAATAAGACACTTATGGGTATACCCGCCTATCATGAGTCCTCCCCAAATGACCTGCAAGAGCGCCGCCTTGTTGTGCTTGGCATTCCATTTGGGAGCGGTAACAAGCTCGATTCGGGCTGTGCTAAATTCCCCGCAAAACTTCGTTGGTTTGCTCAGTCTTACCTATCATCTCTTCATGCCCGGCAGCAGCAGCTTGACTTCCGGGGCTTTGGCGCGAGCAACGATTTCTTCACCTCCTTTAGCAAATGGCTGAGCAGCAACCGATTAACGGACGGTGGCGACCTATTCTTACAAGCTAACGAATACCCCTCCTCTGTTTACACGAAGGTAGAACGTCTAACCAGTGAGATCAATGCCGCCGGCAACGTCCCAATTATGCTCGGGGGAGACCACAGCCTGACCTTTCCCGCCATTGCCGGAATCGCCAAACAACATAAAGCCATCCAGGTCATACAATTTGACGCCCACACCGACACTTACGTCAACCGGGTAGCTGAATTATACGCAGGCAACGGTAAGGCACCACATCATCACGGTAATTTCCTGAGCAATGCCCTAAAGTCTACTAAAATCGCCA
>CALIGP010000256.1 GCA_938021455.1 uncultured Lewinella sp.
GCGTAGATAAGGCTTAATCACCTTATGTCCCTTTGGGAATTTATCGGGGATATCCTCGGTTTTGATGCTGGGGGAAACGACGACATCTTCGCCGTCTTTCCAGTCTACGGGCGTAGCGACGGAGTATCCGTCGGTGAGCTGGAGACTATCGAGTACGCGAAGAATTTCCTGGAAGTTGCGTCCCGTTGAGGGTGGGTAAGTCAACGTCAGGCGTACTTTTTTATTCGGATCGATGATGTAAACCGAGCGAACGGTAAACTTAGCATCGGCTTCAGGGTGCATCATATCATAGGCGACAGCGACCTTTTTGTCGGGATCGGCGATGATGGGAAAGTTCATTTCTACGTTCTGCGTTTCCTCAATGTCTTTGAGCCAGCTCATGTGGCTATCAAGATCATCGACGCTAAGCGCGATAGCTTTAGCATTACGACGTTCGAAATCCTCCTTCAGAGCAGCCGTACGGCCTAATTCTGTCGTACAAACCGGCGTAAAGTCACTGGGGTGGCTGTAAAGAATGACCCAGCTGTCGCCAGCCCAATCATAAAAATTGATGTCACCCATGGTAGTTTGGGTATCGAAATTGGGGGCTTTTTCGCCTAAGCGGATGGGCATAGTATTATGGGTTTTTGTTAGATAATGAGAACGCAGATGGGCTGGATTCAGTTTTGGGCGAGAACGCAGGTGCAGGGGAAGTTTTTAAAAAAGCAATATTTTTTCTCCTACGCGCTAACGCGCGCTTCCTGGCTGGTGCTATCCCTTATGAAAACCCGATCTTTCGTTCCTGATGGCCTACCCTGCTGACAAGTCTGCCCACCACCTCCTTCCGGCCTGCCGCCGGGGAGACCGGCGGGCGCAGGAAGCTTTCTACCGGCTGCATTTCCCCCGCTTACTCCCCATCTGTATGCGCTATCTCCGCAACCGGGAAGAAGCCGTTGGGGTACTCAATCACGCCATGCTACGCATCTTTCAATCACTGGATGATTACCGCGAAGAGCAAAAGTTGGAAGCCTGGCTGGCGACCATCGTGCGGCGAACGACGCTCAACTTCATCCGGGATGAAGGGCGCGCACGCCGGCGTTTTCAACCAGAAAATTATGACCCCCCGGCCTCCGTGGCCAACGCCGCCCCCGGCCAGCTCAACGCGGAAGACATTCTCAAACTGCTGCAGGCCTTGCCCGATTACCTGCGGGTGGTCTTTAGCCTGGCCGTCATCGACGGCCTCCCGCATCAGGAGATCGCTACCGAGTTGGAGATCACCGTTGCCGCCAGTCGCTGGCGGCTGGCAAAAGCACGGGAGTTACTTCGGGGCCACTATCAATCCATTAACCGTATCAACGAATCCCTGCTATGAGCACGCCCGACAACAACTGGGAAGATCACTGGCGGGAGACCCTCGCTGATCATAAGGCTTCACCACCCTCCACAATGGACTGGGGTGGCATGGAGGAGTTGCTGGAAGCCAAAGTTGCGCCCTTAAGTCCAATCAAAGCCCCCATTTCTAGCCTGGAGGGAAAAACGTTAAAGCTTCCCGGTCTACCCTGGCCCGTTTGGGCAATTGCGATTGCTTTGGTCCTGGCTCTGGGGTACTGGCTAGGTAGCCATACGGCATTGGGCGTCAGCCAGGAAATGAATACTATCCCGAAAAAGACAAGCCTTGCGGACGCCTTAACGCCTCCTGCCGACACCATTTTTGATACGTTATTCAGCGTAGGTGCTAATGGTGAGCTAACGGAAGAAATTATTTCCATAGAACGGGCAATCGTTAATAGGACCACAGCACAAAAAAGTCCGGAAATAAACACCTCCCTTCCCGCTGGCAAAAGCCCTTCTCCCTCTACGCCCGTTAACCTAAACCGTGAAAAACTAAAGGCTGGTAGCAATGACATTGCTCCTTCAACCACCCCTGCAGTTCTGCTGAGCGAAGCCAAAGCACCTACAACTTCGCCTGAATTTTTTACCGGGATCCGACGCCCCGACACCCCTTCTTCTGCCCCCGGTTTATCCTACGATCTTTCGTCAAAGCCTACCGTTCGTCCCAACCGGGGCGGCTACGTCCGCCCACTAAAAACCCTGTCTCCTCCCACTGACCGGGAGCTGCTGGAGCAACGAATCAAAGCGCTGTCCCTTTCGGAGAAATTGGTCATCACGCCATTGCGCTACAAAAACGGTCACTTCCCCGCTTATCGGCCCCGAAACTAACCCTTTTCAAGCCCCATCCCATGAAACACCTATTCATCCGTCACCTATTAGCAGGTCTCCTTCTGCTACCCTTTTTACTGAAAGGGCAGGGCTTCGATGCAGCGTACAGCATTAGATATAATACCGGACTGGCCACCAGTAAAATTGAGCCCGCTGCGAATGGTTTCAGGCAACAGCTTGCTCACTCCACCGCCCTGGAACTAGAACTTCGCAGAAGCGACCATCTGGGCTGGCTGATTGGTTTTTATTTCGAAGGCATTGAAATAGGAAAAAGCAGTGTTTTTGTAGGTGATGCCGTTGAGCCATTCAACATGATTCACCCTTATTCCAGCAGGCTAAGTAGCGTCTATCTACGACTAGGAGTCCAATACAATTTCCGCATTCTGGAAGGCGACCTGAGTCTTGGTCTGCTGGCAGGCCCGGGAGCCGTTAACTATTCGCGAGATTGGAATGTGCTGAATATATTAGTCATTGAAGGTAATATCATTAGGGATAATCCCGCTTTCACCACTTTTACGGACGAAAGTACAGCGACCTTTAGGCTCCAGGCTGCTGCCCGCCTGCAATACACGTACTGGTTCACCCCGGCATTGGCTTTTTCGGCGGGGTTAGAATACAACCAAAGTCATTACATAAGTGGAGGGATTGAAACTCTCCGGGGAGAACGTTATGAAATCAAAGACCAGGAATTCTTCCCCGGAGGAGCACCGGGCCGCGTATCCCCCCTCATCTATAACATTAACTATGACCGGACAACCCAGATGCCTGACCCTAGTCCTGTTATTCACCAGTTCCAATTTACGCTTGGCCTCACCTGTAGACTGATAAGCTTATGAAATACTTATTTATATCCCTGATCATACTGCCCCTTGGCGTATTCGCTCAACTGCACCTACAAATCTCTGGTGATTTTTCGGTTACCTTCCTCCCATCAACAGCCGCAGGCCGGGGGGCTACGGTTAACTCAACCTCAACAGATAATAGCGGTGTCAGCTTTGGCGCAGAGCTTTGGTTTCCGGGTAAAAGTAAAAAATACAACTATGGCCTTTATGCCCGCTACGGCCGAGTGTTTTCTACCCGCCTGCAAGGCAATTTCAGCGGCCCCGCAGCTGGCGCTACTCCCGAAAGCAATCGAATCATCTTTGCCCAGACCAAACTCCAGGGTTTTGACTTCAGTCAGCTGGGGGCGTCAGCTAAAATAGCGCGCTTTAGTTCGCCTCGCTTTGATTGGTCCTTTCAGGCGGGTGGCGGAGTAAGCTTTATTCCTAGCCAGCGGCTTCACGTTGCCGGTAGCGAATTTCATTCTGATAAAGATCGGTTGCAGACGCCCGGGTCCGGATATGAAATCGATAGTAACGGAATCCGGGAAAGCGCCTCTTTTGTAAATAGCATAACCTTACTGGACGATATGTTGCTAAAGGTTACCCCTTTTCTGGAGATTGAATTGAACGCAGAATCACCGGGAGGGATTATGGCTTTTCTATCGGCCCAGATTGGCCTACGCCCCGTTGTTGACCCCGACCTCTACCAGGGAAACGACCTTAACGGTCTCCTGTGGTTTCAAATCCGGACGGGTGCCAAAGGCCGACTATTCTAGCGGTTAGCGGTAATAATCACTCACTCCGCCACTCACCGCCAGATCTGCTTCACTGACGATAGCCGGTAGAGGTTCGATATCTCCTTCATTTACCTTTGCTCCTTCAGGCAGGGTTCCTTCTAAGAGGAAAGCCAATACTACCCGGGTAACCCCGGCCGTCCCCAGATGATGCCCGGCGCCCTTAGGTGTGTATATAGCACTACCTTTCCAGTGGCTGTGATTGCGCAGGGTATTACGAAAAGCGACTACCTTGTCTTCTGGGTCGTGTACGAGCAATGCCTTCACGTCTGGGAGAGACGTGGCGTTTCTGGCCACGTCAAACTCATCGAGGCTACGGCCAGTTCGCTGCTCGATGTAAGCCTGCATCTGGTCAAAGACAACGGATCGCAGGCCCAGGCTGGCGGCGAAGGTGAGAAAGATCCACTTGACCTCCGAAAAGACGCCCATAACGACGGCGCGCTTAGGGCGTAACTCCTTTGGCAAGGCCGTTAGGGCTTCCACCAAGCAGCCTCCGCCAAAAGAATGGCATAAAACTAAATCACAACCACCAACTCGTTGGAGGACTTCTATCTCTAAAGCGACGTAGCGCGGATAATCAAGGCTTCCTTTACCCGCGAGACCATGACCTGGCGGATCAAAGGCGACCACCCGGTACCCCGCCTCCGTCAGCGCAGGAACGTAATGACGCCAACGACCAGCGTTATAGGCCCAACCGTAGGCGCAGAAAACAACCGGAGCATCTGCCTCACCCCAGCTATACACCGGAATATTAATTCCTTCATGCTTAAAGTCATGCCGATCAGCCGTCTCCAGGAAAGCAAACTCCTTCGACCGTACGTTGGGCTTTGGTGGTGCGGCAAACAGTCGAAAGGCCAGCTTACCTGCCAAAGTTGGACTTGCGTAGGACACCGCATTTAGCCCTAAGCCCAAACTTTTAAATGCAATTGCTTTGATACTCATTGGGAAGAAGTTGTGATCGGTAAATGAAGATTCTCCAGACTGCGGTCAATCAATCGTTCCAGGTGTATCGGATCACGATAGAGCTTAAAGAGCAAGACGCTGCCCTGGTAGTCCGCGAAGAGGCGATAAGCTCGTTCGGTTGCTTCTTCTTCGGAGAACCGCTCCATTAAAAGGCGTTGCATCGCCGCTAACCACTTTTCGTGAAACTGCCGTAGCTCGGGGGCAAACTCGCCATCTACTCCTGTCTCCAAAATACTATTGGCAAAGAAGCAACCGCTGCCTTCGTTTAGAAGACAGAGTTCGAAATGCTTTCGCTCAAAAGCTTCAAACCTGGTTTCCAGATCCCCTTCACCATCAACAATTGAGAGAACTTTGCGCTCGTACCAATCAATGGCAAACGCAATAACGGCCCGCATAACGCCTGCCTTACTACCAAAGTGATGCAGGATACCGGCCTTACCCAGGCCAGCCGCGTCCGCCAACTGTTGCAGTGAAGCATGGTGGTAGCCATGGCGGTGAAACACCGCCCAGGCAGAACGAAGGATAGCTTCCGGAGTTGTTTTGAGTTTGGGCATATTCGTATTTTACCAATCGGTTGGTTGGCAAATATAAGAAAAAAATGCGCTTCTGCCCAAATGTTGGGGAGATAAGTGGTTCTTAAATGTTGTAGAGTCGCGCTTCGCGCTTTACTCCCCGGACTACGTGGATGGCTGCGCCATACCACTTCGTCCGGGGCTAAGGATGTTTGATCCCTACGGGATCAGGACTACGGAGTGGTCCAACATCCTTAGCCCCGGATAAAGGAAGAGGCGAAGCCTCGACGTAATCCGGGGGAAATCATGATCAGACCAACTAAAAGCCTTATAGTTCTTCTATCCCCCAACGCCCCTCCAGCTCATCCACCACTGCCCACAACTCACTAAAGTCCTGAATGGCGAAGTACTTGTTCTGTACTTCGGTAATGATGAATTCTTGAGCGAGGACTTCGTCAAGGACGAAGGGTACAACCTCTACTTTGGGGCTATCGAAAACATGACGGGTTTCGCCGTAGCTGGAGCAGATGCCAGCGCCGTAGACCTTCACTTCTCCGTTTTGGCGCATCACGCCAAACTCAATGGTAAACCAGTAAAGGCGTTGGAGTTGGGTTACCTTCTCTTCATCATCTTTGAAACGGACACCAAGTTCACCGAGGCGACGAGCAAATTCTCCGTATTCATGGTTGAGGTAAAGGGGAATATGCCCGAAGATGTCATGAAACATATCCGGCTCTTCCAGATAATCGAGTTGATCTTCGCTGCGAAGCCAGGTACTGGAGCAAAAACGACGATTAGCCAACAGATTAAAAAATTCGTCGACCGGTAAAAAACCCGGAACTACCTTGATGGACCATCCTTGGGCGGGTAGTAGCCGCCCGTTCAGGTCCGAAAAACGTGGTGGTTGGTTAGGGCTGAGGATGGGGTACAGTGCATCAAGACAGTCCAGGTATTCTTGACAAGCCACTTCGCGAAGGGCCTCCATTTGTCGATCTGCCAATTTCTTCCATACGGCATAATCGGCCGGTGTGTAAGCGGCATAATCCTGGTCGAGGGGGAGCTTGGCAGTCATGGTTTGATATTTTAAGTAGAATAAAGATAGTAAAGCAAATGTTGTCTTGGCAAGTAATTTTTTCCTTTTTTACGACCTCCACTTATTAATCACTGTGCTGTAACGCATCCTTGCACCTGCGGCCGCGCCTGCTTACCTTGTTCGTTCAACACCCGATCATGTCAAAGCTGCTTAGAATTCTTCTCCCTCTTTTTGCCATTACCGCCATTATTTATGCCTGTGCACCAGAGGTGACGAATAAGTATGATGACCTCGTCATCAGTATTAACCCTGAGGCTGCAGCCCGCGATGCCGCCCGGATTCGGAAGGAAGCCAACGTTGAGGTCGCCGACGGTTTTAATCTCTCTGTTTGGGCTGCGGACTCGCTCGTGCAGGACCCCATCGCCATCAGTGTCGCTCCTGACGGACGAATTTTCTACACCCGAGCCAGCCGGCAAACCAGCTCCGAATTCGACATTCGCGGCCACCAAAACTGGATGACGGCCTCGCTGTCTTTTGAGACCGTAGAAGACCGGCGTAAATTTTTGCAGGAAACCTTCTCCGCCGATAGCGACGAATCTGAGGCTCACCTGAAAGACCTCAACGGAGACGGTGTGAAGGACTGGAAAGACCTCACGGTAGAGAAAGAAAACGTCTGGTTCATCACCGACGAAACCGGCGATGGTGTAGCCGACCGCAGTCAACGTTACCTGGAAGATTTCGGTGAAGAAATCACCGACGTAGCCAACGGAATCGAGTTTCATAACGGTGACGTTTACGTAGCGGTCGGACCAGATCTATGGAAAACGGGAGACGATAACGGAGACGGTATTGCCGACCGGACCGAATCCCTGAGTCATGGATTCGCCGTACACGTTGGCTTCAGCGGCCACGGCATGAGTGGAGTTACGGTTGGGCCTCAGGGCCGCATCTGGTGGGGCATCGGTGACATCGGAATGAACGTTGTCGACAAATCTGGCAAAGAATGGAAGAACCCGAACCGGGGCGTTGTCGTGCGCTGCGACCCCGACGGAAGCAACTTCGAGGTTTTCTCCCACGGTGTACGCAACACCCACGAATTCGCCTGGGATAAATATGGCAACCTGATCACGGTTGACAACGATGGTGACCACTCCGGCGAGCGCGAACGATTGGTCTACCTCATTGACGGCTCTGATACGGGTTGGCGGATCAACTGGCAGTTCGGCAAGTACACCGACCCGAAGAACAATACCTATAAGGTGTGGATGGACGAGGAGATGTACAAAACCCGCTATCCCGCGCCCGATTCCGAACAGGCCTCCACCGAGCAGGCCGCCTACTTCCTACCCGCCATTGCGCAGTTCGTAAACGGCCCGACGGGCCTGGTTTACAACCCCGGAACGGCGCTGGCACCGAAGTATTACGATCACTTTTTTGTAGCCGAATTTCGGGGCTCTCCCGGCAATTCTCCGGTGCATGCCTTTCAGATGCTACCCAACGGAGCGGGCTTTGCGCTGGCGAACACAGAGGAAGTCGTTAAAGGCCTCTTGCCTACCGGATTGGACTTTGGTCCGGACGGAGCACTCTATTTCGGCGATTGGATCAACGGCTGGGGCACCAAGGACGAGGGCCGCATTTGGAAGCTCGATATGGGCGCAAACGCAGGTACAGAGGTCGCTTTAAGGAGCGAGGTAAAGGAGCTACTGGCAATGGATTTCTCCATGGGCACCAGAGACGTAGCCCAATACCTCGGTCATCAGGATCAACGCATCCGTAGAAAGGCACAGTTCAAAATGGCGGAGAGCGGCAACACCGGCTATGTAGCCTTACTCGAAGTAGCTAACAACGCCCAAGCCAATCAGCTCGCCCGCATCCACGCGCTTTGGGGCATGGCGCAGATGATCCGTCAGGGCAAAGACCATGCCACCGACCTGGAGCCCTTTTTACTTGACGCCGACACCGAGATCATCGCCCAAGCCGCCCGCCTGGTAGGCGACCTGAAGCACGCCGCTGCCGGGGAAACCCTCATTGGCCTTCTCTCCCACCCTTCCGCCCGGGTCCGCTTCTTTGCCATGGAGGCCCTGGGGCGCACGGAAAACAAGGCCGCCGTTCAGCCCATCCTCGCTATGCTGCGCGAAGACGACGGTAAGGACACCTGGCTCCGCCACGGCGGCATGATTGCCCTGGGTCGCATCGGCGATGCCGAAGCCATGCAAAACCTCGCCACTGATGCTACCCGAAACATCCGCCTTATCGCCATCGTCGCCCTCCGCCGCATGGAGTCTCCAATGATAAAAGCCTTCCTTGAAGACGCCGACGAATACGTCGTCGCCGAAGCCGCCCGCGCCATTACTGACGACTACACCATCCCCGGAGCGATGTCTCCCCTGGCCCAGATTCTGAACAAGCGTGCCTGGGCAAGCGAGCCCCTCATCCGTCGCATCATCAACGCCAACCTGACGGTCGGCAATAACCGAACGGTGGACAACCTGGTCACTTACGCCAACAACACCGCTAACCCTACCGACATGCGCGCCGAAGCATTGGCAACCCTGGCTCACTGGGCGCGTCCTTCCCTTTTCGACCGGGTAGACGGTCGCTACCGCGGTGAACGCAATAAGAGTGATGACTACGTACGCGAGCAACTGGGCGGAGGTATCGCCGGCCTCATTGCCGGAGGAGAAACAGCCGTACGTACCGCAGCCATCCGTGCTGCTGCCGGGCTGGGAATTACCGATGCGACAGAGCAACTCTCCCAACTACTGGCCAAAGCCCCTTCTGCCGACATTCGGGCAGAAGCACTCTTTGCACTCGACGAACTTAAAGCTCCAGGTCTGGACAAACTGATTCGCATGGCCATGGAGGATCGTGACAACAGCGTCCGTTCCCGCGCGCTGTCCCTATTACCAAAATCAAGCGTCGCTCCAGAAAAAGCGGTTGAGCTCTACGCCGACGTGATTGATAACGGCACGGTGCAGGAAGCCCAGGCCGCCATTACCGGTCTTGGCCAACTAGAAACAGCAGGTGCCAACGCCTACCTCAGCGAGTTGATTGGCCGGATGGCCGACGATCAGCTCCCCGCTGGTGTTCATCTCGATCTCATCGAGGCCATCGAAGCCAAAGAAGATGCGACCACGCTGACGGAACAACTCTCTGCCTACGAAGCCGACCTGCTGAAAAAAGATGACCTGGGCCTCTTTGCCTCCGCCCTTGAAGGCGGTAACTCTGGCGCTGGGCGCGGCGTCTTCTACTGGAACTCCAGCGCCCAGTGTACCCGTTGCCACGCTATCTTCGAATACGGCGGTAACGTTGGCCCCAACCTGGCCGGTATCGGTCACCGAATGACGCCGAGGGAAATTCTGACCTCCATCATTCGTCCGAGCGCAGCCCTCGCTGCGGGTCACGAGACCGTGCTTGTCACCCTCAAAGACGAGGAAGTGCTCTCCGGCATCGTCTTGGAGCGCACGCCAGAACACTTGAAGCTAAAAGTCGGCAAGACGGATACTCGGACCATCGCCCAAGCAGACATTGCTGAAGAGGAAACGCTGCCGTCCAGCATGCCCTCCGCCGAAGGAAAAATCTCCCGCCGGGAAATCCGTAACCTCGTTTCCTTCCTTGCAAAAATGAAGGGGGAGGAGGGGTAAGTCCTAAGGCCAGGATATTAAGAGCGTGTCTAAATTTAACACTTTGGGCTACCTGCGCCAAATATCAGTCCGAATTGCGTTACTTCATCGGTCACTTGGCTACGGCCAAGTTCCCTCTTCGCGCCTTATTCAGAACGATATTTGTCA
>CALIGP010000257.1 GCA_938021455.1 uncultured Lewinella sp.
ATATGTGGGAGCATGGTATCCAGGCGGTTGGCGACATCTGTAATAAATTGGATACTGCGCCGGTAAAACGACGCAGCCCCATCCGTTACTACAGCTTCGTGGAGATGTTTGACTTCTTGCAGCCAGACCGTGCACAAGCAAGTTTCGACGGTTATAAAACGGTCTACGACGGGCAATCAGGCATCATGGATAGCAACTCCAAAAGCGCCGTACCACACGCGCCCTATACCGTTAGCAACCCACTCTACGAGCTGATCAATGACCTCAACGACGGCAACGAAACGGTCTCTATTCACAGTGAAGAAACGCCGGCTGAAGACGAACTTTTCCGTCACGGAACCGGCGGCTTCCATGACTTTTTTAAGGGTTTTGGCGCCAGCATCGAAGGCTTCGAAGCGACGGGTAAAGGCTCCATTTTTCACGCCATGGAAAAGATGGATCCGGAGAAACGCACGCTCTTCGTTCACAATACGCTGACGACCGCCGAAGGCATTCGGGCAGCTAAGGCCTGGGGGAAAAACGGCGTTTTCTTCGCCACCTGCCCCAACGCCAATCTATACATCGAAAACCGCCTACCTCGCTACGACACCTTCATTGCTGAAGGGGCCAAAGTGACCGTCGGTACCGATTCTCTGACTTCCAACTGGCAGCTCTCGATTCTCGAAGAACTGCGGGCCATCAGCAAATACCAGAGTTACGTACCCTTCGACACCCTACTGACCTGGGCCACCATCAACGGGGCCGAGGCGCTACAATTTGATCAGGACCTCGGTAGCCTGGAGGTGGGCAAAAAACCCGGACTACTTACGCTCACCGGGCTAGAAGGAGATACGCCTGACTCCTTCCGGATCGGGGCGCGGACGCAGGTGCAAAGAATTGTTTGACAGCAAAGCGGGCACGGTCACCTCGCGTTCCAACTGTGGTGACCAGGGTCTGCAACTTATTATGACGGTTCTTATATTTGATGCGTATTATTCACCTACACACCTTATTAACCATGTTAGGACTTTTACTACTCTACTTCATCGCTAAGCCTTTTTACAAGCTGGCCGAGCAATATGGCCGCAACTCAATGGGGTATTCTCTACTAGCCATTGCCGCTTATTACGGAGGTGTTTTCGGGTTTGGGCTTTTACTTGGTATCGCACTAGAACTAACCAGCCCCGGATCGATAGAAGGCTTGAACGACTTCTTCCTTGGGCTAATTTGCATTCCTGCTGGTCTATTTACTGCCTGGATTTTATACAGTTACCTCGAAAAGCGCTTTAAGGGACACCTTAGCGTAGACCGCCAATATGATGCCGACATTATTGATGCAGAATTGATCCGGAAGGACGATTGATGAGGTTGGCGCAAGGCGTTACTTTTTCCACGTCCCTCCCTTTTCCCATAGCCCCGGAGGGGCGCCTCTCGTAGCGATGGGTGACGGAGTCGACAAAGTCGACGAGGGAACCCATCGTTTTCGTTCGTGCCCCTTTGTCCCCATCGCGCAGAGCGCGATGAGTCCGTACACGCGCAGGAGCGCGTGGTGCCCACCAAAAAGCCCGCCCCTCCACAAGGGAAGGACGGGCGCATTTAAAACTACGAATCAAACTACTCATTAATCGTTTCGGCGTCTTCCGCCGGGGCGGTGGACTGGCCGTTGGTAGCTTTGGGTGGGGCAGGGGCTTCGCCCTGCTTAACCAGGCCGGCAGGCAGGCTCATGCCACTCTGACTGAGGAAGTCGTTGAGCTGCGGCACCATACCGTATAGGCCCTGGACGAAGTTGCCTACGCCCTGCCCGTTGCCGTTGTCGTAGACGACGACCTTGTCGATCTCCACGTCCTTGATGGCATCGGTCTGGATTTTGGCCAGTTCGGTCAGCTTGTCAACCATCAGGAACCCGATGGCAGACTGGGCGTCTCCGCCAGCAGCCTTCACGAGGCGCTCAAAGCCTTCGGCCTGCTTATTGAGAAGTTCTGCCATACCGTCGGCTTCCGCTTTGTAGCGGGCCAGGACAGCATCTGCTTCACCCTTGGCAATCTCACGACGGCGCTCGGCTTCTGCCTGGGCGGCAATGACGGCCTTCTGGCGGTCAATGTCCGCGGCAACAACCTCCTCAGCTTCCATACGGGCTTTCTCGGAGGCGGCACGGGCCACCTCGGCCTTTTCCTCGGCACGGTAAGACTCTTCCAAAGCCTGAGCAGCAGCTACCTTACGGGCGGCTTCAGCACGACGGTTAGCTTCCGCCATCTCGATATCACGAGCGGCGTTAGAGTTAGCGATGGCGATGGCAGAGGTGTTCTTACCCTCGGTGGCCTTGGCTTCCGCCACGGCTTCACCAACGGAGGCACGAGACTCGGCGTCGGCAACCTTCGTGCGCTGTTCCTGCTGTGCTTCAGCACGGCCAATGCTACCGGTACGCTTCTCCTGCGCCACCTTCACTTCGGCTTCGTTGATAGCGCGGGCGGCGGCTTCCTGACCGAGGGCGGCGATGTAGCCAGACTCGTCCTGGATATCCGTTACGTTTACGTTGATAAGACGCAGACCTACTTTGTGCAGCTCTTCGCCTACGTTAGAGTAGACGCTGGAGACGAACTTGTCACGGTCCGTATTCAGTTCCTCGATATCCATGTTGGCAATCACGAGGCGCATCTGGCCCATGATAATGTCCTGGCTCAACTTGGCTACCTGATCGCGATTCAGCGAAAGCAGACGGTTGGCGGCAGCCAGCATCAGGCTCTCATCTTCGCCGATACCGACGGTGAACTGAGAGGGAACGTTTACCCGGATATTCTGCTTAGAGAGGGCATCCTTAAGGTTGACGTCAATTGACAGTGGCGTTAAATCGAGGTAGCGATAGTCCTGAATGACGGGCCACACGAAGGCAGCGCCACCGGCATAACATTTGGCGGATTGCCCGCCACCGGTTTTACCGTAAACAACGAGGATTTTATCCGACGGACATCGCTTATAGCGGCTGACCAAAAAGAAGATAAAGAGGACGACAATGAGGCTAATGCCTCCAACTAGTTCTAACATGATGACAGGGGTTTAATGCGTGGTTGAGTAGTGGGTTAGTGGGTAATAGGTGTTTACTCAGTTGGGGTAACTACAATGGAGCCATCCGGGCCGAGATCTTCAACAATGACGGGAGTTCCCGTGGGGATTTCTTTATTATCGCCGGAGCGGGCTTTCAACTCGCGCTTACGCCCACGGACGGGAATATGTACGATGCCCTCGCCCTCGGCGGGGATTTTGAGGTAGACGGTTCCTTCTTCCATTAAGGCGTCTTCGGCGGCCCAATTCACGTTCTCCTGCTGACTGAGCAGAAAGCGTAGGATGAGGCTTAGCACCCAAACGCCCACTGCACCTGCGGCCGCGCCACCAACGAAGGCCAGCACGGGATCTACCTGAGAAATGAGGAACAGTTTCACCACCCAGGAACCGAGCGAGAAGAAGGCCAACACGCCTTTAATGACGCCCAACCCACCTCCGCCATCAACGTCAGCGTCGACGTCGGCGTCTCCAAAATCGAAGTCAAAGTCGAAATCAAGTTCCAGTCCACTAATAATGGATAGAACCAGTAAGGTGACAAGAATGACTCCGCAAGTAAGCGCAACGTAAGTAAGGATGGTGATCATGGTGCGTTTCGTTTTAACACCAATATAACGTTTTGCCCAGGGGGTTTCGTTGTGCCAAAAATTTGGTATTCGTCGAGATTGGCGGGATGCTCGTCGATGGAGTGCATCGATGAGGGAACCAATGGAGTCTTTATCAGATAATAAAAAGTAAGAATGAGGCGCTGACGCAGGTGCAATGCCCCCATCTGGTGCTCCGCCCCAGCCCCCAAAAGGGGGAGGTTAAAGGAGCAAGGATATACCTAAAATAGCCCCGGAGGGGTGCCTCTCGTAGTAGGGTGTTCCCTCTCCCTTGGTAAGGGCACTACAGATTTTGGCCATAAAACGCGGAGCGTTTTCACTAGCCCCTCTCCGTCAAGCCGGGGGCGAGACTTACCGGAGAGGGGTTGGGGAGAGGTTTCCTGAAGCCCCCTCTGCCGGGCCAGAGCTGGCGATTAGCGTCAAAAAAGCGACACGGGCTTCCCCTACAGACGGAACACCCTACCTCTCGTAGCGATGGGCTCCCGCGTTGGCAGAGCCGATGTGGGAGCCCATCGTTTTCGTTGGTGACGTCTGCTGAATCTATGTTGGCCGGTGGGCACCCCACATTACTGGCGGGAGGCTGTAAGTGCGTCAGTCAACTCGTTCCCGGAGGGAACTCGCCACCGCTCGCTGCCGGAGGCAGCTTCGACCGGGTACTCCGGGCTACTCCTTCTTGTGCCGGGCAATGTGCTTATCCGGATCGAAAGTGAAGTCCCAGTTATCCGCATATTTTTGAATGGGCCCAAGGCCGACGGTATTACGGATGCTATCGATCTTATGTGGCTCAGCGATCTCAGAGAAGAAGTATTCGTTGGTTTCTTTATCACGGCTCACCTGACTACCATAGATCTGAGGCCGATCGTTGCGCATCTCCACCCGGTCAATGAGTAAAGCGAGGGAGGACCAGTTGAGCTCTCCGGCTTCGGCAGCTTCCCGGAGAACGGGGAGGAACTTCTCCTGTATGGGTAAGTCGGCGTGCTGAATGACCAGGAAGGCCGTACCGGCCTGATCACCAACTATTGACTTTCCGGGGTAGCCCATCATTTCGATGGTTGCGGTAATGTAGCCGGTGTTGTAGGAGTCAGCCTTGTTTTGGATTTTCCAGAGAGAATCCATTTGGGGAGATTCCCAGCCATATTTATCGGAATACTCCCGCATCAGACCGCGTTGTTCCTGATCCGTTTTGCGGATTTCGGCCAGTTTATCGGCCAGCTTTTGGTCAAAGTCCGGAAAAGCGGCGAGGAACCGACTTTGCACCATTTCGGCGAAGGGGGTCTCCCGCAGGTAATCAAACTCATCGTAGTTCTCGAAGATTCCCTTGCTTCCGTCGGCGCTGAGTTCGAAGGCATCGTCGAGGTACTTGTCGCGGAGCTCCGTATTGTCCGCCGAGTGGGCGCAGGCAGCTGCGCGCATGGTAGATAGGAAGCTGGTTTGCTTGATGGCGAAGGCGGTGGCGAAGAACTCCAGGCATTCATCGTATTCCCCTCCTTTCAGGGCGGCTTCCCCGGCTTTAGCGTTTTCGATGTAGGCGGGGTCGGTAGAGCTGAAGGTCTGGGCAAAGAGGCTTGCACTAAGACAAAGAAACAGGAATGGCAAAAGGAATACTCTCATAATGGTGTGTGGTTTTGGCGTCGATGACGACCTAAATATAATGCAATCGTCAGAAGGTTTGGCGGGCGTTAACCATGATTAACCTTAATTGTGATTAGGGCGATCAACTTTGCTCAAGCCACGATATTAGTACAAATAGCCCCGGAGGGGCGCCTCCCGTAGCGATGAGTGACGGAGCCGACGTAGTCGGCGAGGGAACCCATCGTTTTCGTTGGCCATTCATTATCCTCATCGCGCAGAGCGCGATGAGTCCGTACACGCGCGGGAGCGCGTGGTGGCCGGATGCCATCAATTTCCTACCTTCGCATCCATGGCAAAACTACGTCGCAACCACACGCCTCAGGGCACACCCGCCTCTGGCGGAACCATTGCAAAAGTTGGCATCTTCGGAGCTATCATCGCTGCCCTGGTGTGGGCCTTTGGCAACTTCGGTGGTATGTCCGAAGGGGAAGCTTCCGCTGATGACCGGATTGACTACGCTGGCGAAGAATACGTAGCTCCCGCGGGTACCCGCGGACAGATAATCAAACGCGACGGTTTTACGCTCAGCTACGACGAAGAGTGGGAACAAGCCGAATGGGTAGCCTACGTACTCGAACGCAAGAACCTCCAGCAGGAATGGAGCAAACGGCCGAAAGATTTCAAATCTGACCCGGACGTACGCACACAGTCAGCTACTGATAACGATTACCGAGGCTCCGGCTACGATCGGGGCCACCTGGCGCCCTTCGCTGACTTTGCCTGGAACCCGGCGATGGCAAAGGAGACCTTTTACATGTCTAACATCAGCCCTCAGGCCCGGCAGTTTAACCAGGGCGTTTGGCGGGAACTCGAAGAGCTTACCCGAGATTGGGCCAACCGTTTCAAGCGGCTCTACGTCGTTACCGGCCCGGTGATGACCGAAGATCCCAAAGGAACCATTGGCCGCAATAACCGGATCGCGATTCCAGCCGCGTACTACAAAGTTCTACTTGATCTTGATGACCCCGAGCAAAAAGCAATCGGCTTCGTCATCCCGAATGAGATCAGCTTTGATCCGCTGCCCAAGTATGCTATGAGCATCGATGAGGTAGAGCAGATCACTGGCATCAATTTTTTCTCTGAATTAATGCCGGCAGACCAGGAAAAACAATTGGAAGCCATTGGCAACCCGGACTTATGGCCTTTCAGCAAAAAGAAGTACGATAAGCGGGTTAATAGCTGGAATAATGTGCGGTAGACAAACAATCAGTTACCATTCTTTGGTCCACCCGTCTATCTTATTAACTTGCCAACCAAAGAAATCAATTTAGCATGTCCAACCAAGAACAATTCCGTCAGACCATTGAAGAAGGGTACACGTTTAAAGGGCCCAGCTTTGTGCTCGGCGGAGCGATGCTCGGGGAAGAGACCCTAACCGGCAGCCTCGTCCGCATTCCGCTGGGTACGCTGAACCGTCACGGTTTGATTGCCGGTGCTACGGGTACGGGAAAGACGAAGACACTTCAGATTCTGGCGGAGCAATTGAGCAAAGAAGGCGTGCCAACTTTACTGATGGACATCAAAGGTGACCTCTCCGGTATCGCCGTTGCCAGTGGCGGCCACCCGAAGATCGATGAGCGCCACGCTGCCATCGGCCACCCCTTCACGGCCGGCGCCAGCCCGGTGGAATTACTGACCCTGAGCGACGAGCCCGGTGCCCGCCTACGGGCAACGGTCGTAGAATTCGGCCCGGTCCTTTTCTCGAAGATGCTGGACCTAAACGATACCCAGAGTGGTATCGTTGCCGTCGCCTTTAAGTACGCCGAAGAGAACGACTTGCCACTACTCGACCTCAAAGACTTCCGCAAGATTCTGCAGTGGCTG
>CALIGP010000258.1 GCA_938021455.1 uncultured Lewinella sp.
TGGAAAACACGGGATGGTACCATGGTGACAGTTTGTACCAAACGGTAGCTACGAGCTATGGCCTACGGGACAGCCTGGAGATATGGCAGGAAAATCCTTATCTTGTTATGAAGGGTAGCTCGGCTGGAGGTGGATACTCCACAGTAATGGATTTATTGCGGTATGGCCGAGGATTGGCTGCAGGCGAGGTAGTACCGTTAGCAACACTGTCGGAAATGCGCGAAGACCGATTTGGACATGGTTACGGTTACGGACTGAGCCTGAGGACGTTGAACGGAAAGTCCATCTATGGCCATAATGGTGGTTTCCCAGGGGTGTCGGGCGAGTTAGATATATTTCCGGAATCAGGACTATTTGTTGTGTCTCTTTCTAATAGAGGGCCACGTGATGGCTGGGCTAGTTGTCGCTCTATTGTTCGAAATGCAGTGATTGGAGAGACGGAAGAATCTGTCGGTGTTCTAAATGCGGACCGTTTGGTTGAAGTATACGAAGTAGAAGGTCTGGAAGCAGCTATGGCTGCCATCTCCGATATAAGTGGTCCGATTACCGCAAATCAGCTGATCAGTGCTGCGGAACGCTACGATAACGGAGGGGAAGTAGCCAAAGCAATCGACGTGTTATCGATCTGTATGCGCGTGAATCCCGATAATTGGTTCCCGGTTTCCATCAAAGCTGATTTGCTTCTAAAAGAAGGGGATACTGCCGGGGCAATTGAAAACTGGCAAAAAAGCCTTGAGTTGAACCCTGAAAATGAATGGGCTAAGGATCGACTAGCGGAGATGGAGAATAATTAGCAGTACTTTTGTTGCAAAGCCTTATCAGCTCTTACCATGGCCCGACTTCTTAAAATTACCAAGACCTACTTCAGGATAACATTTTGCTTGTTCTGCTCCTGGACTCTAATTTACCTTGTCGCTGCGCTTATCCAATCTGCTATCTATGGGAGCGTTCACGAATCACTATCAGTATACGGGGTCTTTTTTATGGTTTGTACCGCTGGTGCCTTTAGCTTTATTTCAGGCATAATATTGACGATCCCGACTGAAATTTGGAAATTAGACTATAAAAATTATTTAGCCTACGGAGCTGTTTTTTCTTTTTTGGCTATTCTTCTTGCATTGAGTGACGGCATCAGGCCGCTGATGAATGAAGGGCTGTTTTCTTCTACTTTTTTAAACGCAGTCTTACTTCCTGCATTTGGAACAATGGCTGCAGTGTATGTCGTTTTTATGATTGTTTATCGGCTATTTATCAAACGAGTTGTCAAGTATACTGCTTACGATAAGGGAGAAGTTCTAGACGTCGGTCTTGATGAACGGGAATAACTTCCGTCCCATTAAATTCTTTGATTGGTAATCGATAAAAGAGTAACATCTGACTGGCCTTAGCCACAGATTTGCATTCCAGCCTATCCCTTAGCATCTTTGCGAAGATCAACCCCCTGACTCGTGCAAAAGCCCCAAACTATCATCATCGGCGCCGGTGCCGCCGGCCTTGTTGCCGCTCTTGAACTGGAGCGTGCTGGCCATGCGCCCATCTTGCTGGAAGCGGATGACCGTATTGGTGGTCGACTGAAAACCGATGAGGTGGAAGGTTTTTTACTAGACCGAGGCTTCCAGGTGCTGCTGACGGAATATCCCGAAGTGAAGCGCTATCTGGACTCCACCGCACTGGGCTTGAAGAACTTCCGCCCCGGAGGCCACGTCCATACCCGGCAAATGCACTTCCGCTTCGCAGACCCTCTGCGGGAGCCAGCGCAGATCATCCGTTCTACGCTATCCCCCGTCGGTACGCTGAGCGATAAGCTGAAATTAGCAAAGTTGGGGTTGAAGCTGCGGGCTAAATCCAACGAAGATTGCTTCAAGGGATACACGGATAAGCCTACGATGGACTACCTCTGGTCATTGGGTTTCAGTGAGCAGATCGTAGAACGATTTTTTCGCCCCTTTTTTGGGGGTATTTTCCTGGAGCAAGAACTACAAACGCCTGCGGCGATGTTTCGCTACATCTTTAAAATGTTTGGTAGCGGTGCGGCGGCTTTGCCGGCGGGTGGTATTGAGTCTGTGGCGAAGCAATTGGCTAGCCAACTGAAGCAGACGAACATCCGCTGTAATACGAGGGTAGCAGAGGTCAGTGCCGGGAAAGTCTGGCTGGAAGACGGAACGGAGTTGGCTGCTCCGGGTGGGATTATCATTGCCTGTCCGCCAGGCAAGGTGTTCCCCCGTCTGGCCGGTGATCCGGTAGAATGGAAGTCAACGAGCAACCTTTATTTCTACAGCAACCGCCGCCTGAAGGAAAATCGGCTGATCAACCTGGTGTCAGACCCCACGAGCCTGATCAACACTTTTGCGGTGCTGGATGAGGTTTCCCCGACGTATAAACTCAACGGTCAGGGCGGCTCTTTGATCTCCGTTACCCTGCGAGAGGCAATCACCCGTCAAAGCCAACTTGGGCAGGCGGAGCAGGATTTGCTGCGACACAGTCGACTGCCGAACGACAGCCTGACTTTCCTGAAGCACTATGAAGTTAAGCGGGCTTTGCCGAATCTCCAACCTGTCACCTTCAGCTATGCTGCAACGCACAGCCATGTGGGTGATCGAATTTTCCTGGCGGGTGACCATCAACTTAACGGATCTCTTGATGCAGCGATGCGGAGTGGTCGGTTGGCAGCGGAGGGGGTTTGTAGTCTGTAGGGCGGTAGACGGTAGTATTGTAGACGGTAGGGGCTCAGCGCCTTGCCTAGCCCGAAGACATAGCGTACCTTCCTACCGGTCTAGTATCCGACTACAGATTACCGACTACAGCACTACCGTCTACAAAACTACCGTCTACTATGTCCACCACCTGGCTTCACACCGATTTTGGCACCTTTCAGCTATCGGCCTCTCACCGTGGTCTGACGGAGGTGCGGCTAACGGACATTGAAGTACCGGAAGGAATCCCTCCTTCGGAGAACCCTCATTTGATCGCTGCTACGGAGCAACTGTCCGCTTATTTCAAAGGGGAGCTCGAGGAATTTGATCTGGAATTAGACTGGACGGAAGCCACTGACTTTCATAAATCTGTCTGGGGAGAGTTACAGAAAATCGCTTACGGTCGTACTTGTAGTTACCAACACATTGCGGATAAAATTGGCGACCTGAAGGCCATCCGGGCCGTTGGCCAGGCCAACCGACGTAATCCCATCGCGATTATCGTGCCTTGCCATCGGGTGATTGCTAAGTCAGGAGACCTTCAGGGGTATTTCTATGGCCTAGATTTTAAGCGCCGGCTGCTGGCGCTGGAGAATCCGTTGACGTTTGGGGAGCAGGGGAGCCTGTTTTAGGTGGGGGGCTGGCTGTTTTACCTCCCCTTTGCACCTGCGTATGCGCCCAAAAGGCCTTAACTTGCGTTACCCTACCCACCAAAATGGAAGGAGCTTGCATCCTCTGGTGTAACATTGCAGCGATCATTCATCCCAATGGGCCGACCTTCCACACATAACTTCCGAATGAAAATTTTGTCCTTACCCCTGTTGCTATTGCTCCTATTGTCCGGTTATTCCGCCGACGCCCAAAAGGGGCTCGAAGGGGCCTGGGAAGGCTCAATGACCGTTGGCGGAATCTACTCCGATAAAGCCCTGCCCATGCAGCTTTACCTGACGATGGAGGGTAACCGGATGAAGGGCCGCAGCTACGTGCAGCTACCCGACGGTAGCACCCTGAGAATGGACCTTTCGGGGCGAATTTATGGGGACCTATCCATCTCTTTGGTAGAAACCGCTTTTGCGGGAGACTCCTTCAACGAAGTGATGCCGGAGTTTAACCGGCAATACCAAATCATCTTTAAAGCCGACCTTTGGAACCCGGAGTTAGAAGGGTTTTGGCAAGAGATCACTAGCCAAACTTTCGGCGAAAAACGCCGTCGGGGACGAATGAAGCTGGTGCGCCAGAAGGTGAAGGGGGTGTAAAAAACGCGCTTCGCTTGTTTTTCTTTAGACGGCCTTCGGCCTTTTAGACGTGACTCCGCCGTTTGTAGGGGGGGCTACTTAATTATTTCGGAATAAAGTAGTCCCGCGTTGTAGGCCTTAAGCACGTGGCGAACGGTGCTCGTCAGATTAGGCGGAAGCTCTTTAAGGGAGCACCATTCTACGTTTTCAAACTTATTTTTTTCCCGGCTTTTGGGCTTGCCCTCGAAGGCGTAAGCCCGGAAATAGAGCACAATTCTATGTTCTTTTTTTGACCGCTTATGAAGCACATGGATGAGCTCTAAGTCGTTCTGAGATAGCTTGATGCCCGCTTCTTCCCAACTTTCGCGGATGAGGGTTTCTACGGCAAATTCCTGCCGCTCGATGGTGCCACCCACCAGTGAATAATTGCCTCCATTGGGCTTCGTTTGTTTGAGTAATAAGAGATTGCCGTGGCTTTGTAGCAACAGGCGAGCTTTAAGGGAAACGGCGAATTTTGCCATGAATGGAGCAGGAATACGGGCTCTTTTTTAAACAGACCCGGGCGAATTGGTTACTTTTGTGGCCGGAGGACTCCGACGCCCGCAAGATAGGTTGTGAATCTTTATCGATGATAAAAGTCATTTTTGAAAGTGCCAACTACTTATTGTTATGGGATGTTGAAGAGTCTGACCTTTGATTAAAGAGGGACAAAACAGATAAACTATTTATGCGATACGACGACGTACTGCAGACCATCGGAAGAACCCCACTGATTAGCCTAGACCGTATTTGCGGAGATCGCATTCCCGCTAAGGTGTACGGTAAGGTTGAATCTTTCAACCCGGGCCAATCGGCCAAAGATCGTGCTGCGCTCTACATGATAGAACAAGCGGAAAAGAAGGGTCGGATTAAACCGGGAGCTACGCTAATTGAAGCCACTAGTGGTAACACTGGATACAGTATTGCGATGATCGCTGCTGTAAAGGGATACAAGTGTGTCTTGACGCTGTCCGACAAAGCTGGTCCGGAGAAAAGAGCCTTGATGATTGCACTGGGCGCAGAACTTGTTCTTTGCCCCAAAGACGCGGCTCCGGAAGACCCGGAATCTTACTACTCCCAGGCGGAACGCCTGGCGGCAGAGATTCCCAATAGCTTTTACCTCCGTCAGAACTGGAACCTGGACAATAGTGGTGCTCACTACCACAGCACCGGGCCGGAAATTTATGACGATACAGAAGGTAAGGTGACTCACTACGTTTGCTGTGCCGGTACGGGAGGAACCTTGTCTGGAACCGCCCGCTTTTTAAAAGAGAAAAACCCGGATGTAACCATTGTTGGGGTGGATGCTTATGGCTCCGTACTCAAGAAATACTGGCAAACGGGAGTGTTCGATGCCAACGAAATCTTTAGCTGGAAGGTGGAAGGGCTGGGGAAGACCATCATTCCCGACAACGTTGCCTTCGATCTTATTGATGAATTCATCAAAGTAGGAGACCGTGCAGCGGCCCTTCGCGTACGGGAACTAGCCCGTCGGGAAGGTATGCTACTGGGCTACAGCAGTGGTGCAGCACTGGAAGCTGTTTTCGCCATGCGTAAGCAACTTACGGCTGACGATGTCGTCGTTGTTTTGTTCCCGGATCACGGTAGCCGATACCTTGGTAAAGTCTTTAACGACGAATGGATGAAAGAGCAGGGTTATTTACGGCCTAACGGCGAGCCCGCAGCTTACAGCGTTAAACACTTACAGAGAATGTACCGTGTGTACAAGCGGATGTACGGTAGAAAAATTAAGGAGCATCTCAAACTAGCCTAAGTTTCGTGTCGTTCCTACAGTTGTATTCCTATCCCATCCCTGATTACCACCCGTTCATAGCACGTAGCCTTTATTATGAAAGCGCAATCCAACAAATTTAAATCCAACGGGGAAGCTCCTCCCATGTTTGAGAATAAATTTCTCAATCGGCTGACGCAGACCCATATCGCTACTCCGATCGTAATCTTCTTCGTTTACGCCATCGGTCTATTGTGGTATACCGCCGTGAAAACAGACTTGACCTTCCTAACGGTGGCCTTCGTGTTCCTGGCCGGAACCCTTGGCTTCACTTTTATGGAGTATGTCGTTCATCGCTGGGTATATCACCCACCGCACGGTGCCTCCGAAGAGTATAAGGAGATGACCTACAATATGCATGGTTTTCACCATGACTACCCGAAGGATAAGAAGCGGTTGGCTATGCCGCCAATCCTGGCCATCATCATTGCTACTTCTCTACTTTTTCTCTTCGAATTGGTGCTCGGGCAATACTCCTTCTCCTATCTGGCGGGCTTTGTGGTGGGTTACGCTATGTATCTCGTTGTTCACTACACGGTACATATGTACCCTCCGCCAAAGAACTTCCTAAAGGCGCTTTGGGTAAACCACGCCCTTCATCACTACAGTGAAGATGACATTCTGTTTGGTGTCTCTCAACCATTGTGGGACTATGTGTTTCGCACAATGCCTAAAAGTGCCAATGATAAAAAGCGAGGAGTGGAAATAGTCAAATAGTTAAACAGTCAAATAGTCAAACAGTCTGGTAGTCAAAGAGTAGCTGCCGCTGATTTCAGGCTCGCTCCGCTCGTGACTACTTGGCTCCCTGACTCTTTTCCTCCAACATGCGGTAGCTACTATTTGACTCTCTGACTACCTGACTACCTGACTACCTGACTACCTGACTCCCCCCCCAGCTGCGCAGCAGCGTGCCCTGTACATGC
>CALIGP010000259.1 GCA_938021455.1 uncultured Lewinella sp.
ACTGTTCACCGGGCGACATTCGGCGCTTTGAAAATTCCAGTAGGCGACCAGCGTCTGATCCGTCCCGGGCGTCACGCTACAGTGATTAGCCGTCATGAACATCGGCGCACCGTCGTTATTAGCGCTGTTAACCAGAAAGCCGGTACACTGGTCCCGTCCATTAAGGGTGTAAGCGGCTACACTTCGGATGATGTCCCGGTATGGGTCTACGATGGCCCAGCCGTCGTCTTCACCACATATCACGTCCAGGTTACAAGAGCCAGAGAGGGACTTGGTAACGTTCTGGAAATCGTGATTCACCGACGTCAGATAGAGCTGCACGAGGTCTTTGTTTTGGGTAGGGACCCGAAGTTCCACCATCACTTCATCACTTTCCAGCAGCGGCGTCCACAGTTGGTTGTGGTCGGCGTTATCGGCGGGGGTGAAGGGGCCGATTTTTTCTTCGGTACTTAATAAGTACAGTTCTGCGCCAGCGGGTAGGTTGTACTCACTGAAGCCAAAATTGAGGGTGTGGGCCGCCGGACTGCTGACGCGGTGGCGCCAGATGGAGATGGGGCCTTCGGTCGTCCAGGCACCGGCGTTGGCCGGGCGGATTTTAACCGGAATAGTTACGGCAAAAGTGTTCGGTCGGCCGGGTCGGCGTTGGGCCAGTTCATCCGCCAGTAGGCTGGCATTATCCTGAGCGGGCATGATGCTGACGGGAACTTTTTCTAACTCTCCGGGGGAGAGATCATATTGCGCCGTAGCAACGAAAGAGAGGCAGATTGCCAGTGACAATCCGAATAGTTTAATGATGGTTTTCATTCCTGAGTTTCTGTTTTAATCTCAACTAGTACACTGCAAGGTAATGAAGGGGGCGGGTATTTATGCCTATTTTGAAGGCGGAAGTCAGTTGGCCGTCAATCTCTTAGGTTGGAAGTTGCAGGTTTCAAGTTGCAGGTTAATGGGCGCAGCACGCAGGATGCAGCGTAGGGATTAAAGAGCAATGGGAGGCTCCGGAACCTTGTCTTTAATTATTTACGGGAGACCTTTGCGAGATTCTACGCAAAGTCTTACCTTTGCGCTCCTTTACAAACCTTCTGGTCCGGCTACGCCGCCCCATCAAAAAATAAAGTACCGTGAAAAGAACGTACCAACCCTCCAAGCGTAAGCGTGTAAACAAGCATGGTTTTCGTAGCCGCATGAGCACGAAGAACGGCCGTAAGCTGCTCGCTCGTCGTCGTGCCAAAGGCCGCCACAAGCTGACCGTCAGCGACGCTACCTACAAGAAATAAATAGCCTGCCGGATCTTTCCGGAAGGTTGTTTAAAGGAAATCCAAGCCCTTCTCCGATTCGTCGGGGGAGGGCTTTTCCTTTGTTGGATAAGCTATAGCCCTGAAAGGGCGTCTACCGTAGCGATGGCCGACGGACGGAGACGCAGTCTCTGGAGGGAACTCATCGCGTAAGCGCCCACCTCCACCAAATCACGATGGGCTCCCTCAACGGCTTCGCCGTCTCGGTCGGCCATCGCTACGGTAGACGTCCCTCCAAGACTATACCTCCTTCTACCCAACAAAATCCTACCCCCAGTGTAACACCAGTCGAATCACCTGCATTAACGGGTAAATACATCCCCCATGCACCGGCTCTCACTCTGGATATGCTGCCTTCTCTCCTTCGGCCTGACCGCCCAGGACTTCAGTGCTACGACCATCGTCTGCCAGGAAGGCCCCTTTATGCTAGTCAGCCCCCTCACCGACGGGCAAACGTATGTCTACCAATGGGAGCGATCTTTTGATGGCGGCAGTAGCTGGTCTTCAACCGGATCCGATAGCCCAAGCCTACTGGTCAATAGCCCAACCCCCGGCATCCGTTACCGGATGCTTTACGCTGCGGATGCTACCTGTCTGGCCGATGCTGCCTGCCGGCAAATGACCACAGGCACGGAGCTCTCCGTGCAGATCCCAATGTTCTCCCAGGGGCTAACCCGCTGCCAGGGCGATACGGTAGAGGTGGGTAACGATCTAATTTTTACCGCAGGAAATCACCGGACGATCATTCGCACTCCCGATGGTTGCGATAGCATCGTCGAGACCTTCTTGCAGCTACTTCCAGCGTATGACGATCTCTTTTTCGTCGATCTCTGTCCGGGAGAAACTTTCCGTGGCCGGATGGTTATGAGAGACACCCTAATCACCGAAACCTTCACCGCCAGTTCCGGCTGCGACAGTACTGCCCGCTACGAGATCAACGTCGCCTTCAGCGGCGTCGAGGAGATCGAAGGCCCCGATCGTATCTGTGACGGAGAAACCCCCGACTTACGGATCAGCGGTCAATTTTCGCGCTACGCCTGGAGTACGGGCGATGATGGCCTCTCGGCGACTACCAACGGAGCGGGCATTTATGGCTTGACGCTGACCGACTTCAGTGGCTGTCAGTTAGAACTAGAACACGAATTAAACGTAACGACCTTAGTGGTGGACAGCCTCCTCACTACCTCCCCGGCCTGCCCGGGGGGCAGCTCAGGGGGCCTTCGCCTGTCCGTTTCCGGAGATACAGATCTGATGTATTCAATAGATGGTGGAGATAATTTTCAGCTAGACCCGACCTTCACCGGACTCTCCGCCGGAGACTACGACATCATGGTAGAAAGCATCGATGGCTGCCAGACCAGTTCGACAAGTTCCATCGTCGATGCCCCAGCCATTAATCTTACGACCGGCCTACCCGAAGAAATGACCATTGAACGGGGAGACAGTCTACCCTTTTTGGTGGAGACTGACTTTACGGTCGATCGCTGGGAATGGAACGGCGGCCGGTTTTTAAGCTGTGATGATTGTCCGGCTCCGATCGCCTTCCCGCTCATCGATACGGAGTTTCGGGTATCAGCCATCGCCCCCGGCGGATGCTCGGTTACAGATACCGTTTTGGTGCGGGTAAAGGATAGCCGGCGGATGTATGCCCCAACGGCCTTCAGCCCGAACGGAGACGATCAAAATGACTTTTGGAGAATATTCCCTGGCCCTCGGGCTGAGGTGATCAGTGAATTGACCATTGCTGATCGCTGGGGCGGTATCCGCTTCCAGCAGGCAGAAGCCGAGCTTCCCCCGGCGGAAGCCCGTTGGGACGGTACGGACCAAGGCCAACCCATGCCTCCAGGCACCTATATCTATTCCGCTATCGTCCGCTTTTCTGACGGCAAGCAACTGCCCATTCGCGGGCAAATAACCTTAATGCGATAACCATCCCTCAATAACCCAACCATGCGCTTTTTACTTCTACTTTGCACCTGCGGCCTCGCCCTCCAACTTTCCGCTCAGGAATTGACCCGGAGCGTGGTGGGAAGCTCAGGCACTTACCTCTCCGCCATTAATGCGGGTAACATCCACTTTACGGTCGGTGAAATCTCTATTGATCGTACAGAAAATGGAATCGTACTGGAACGCGGCTTCCATCACGGTCTTTATGAGCTCATCGCAACTTCCATCTGGACGGCCCCTGAGGTACAGCTCGACGTTCGGGTTTTCCCTAACCCAACGGCCGACGACGTCACCCTGACCGGAGACTGGTTAGCGGACGATCGCCTCGTGATCCACGACCTATTGGGCCGCCCCATTTTGGAGCGTGAACTCCCCATAGAAAGACTTTCCCTCTCTCTCCAGAATTATCCTGCGGGCACCTACGTCTTCACGCTCGTTCGTCAAGGACGACCGCTAAAAAGCCTGCGGGTAATTCGGCGGTAGATTCTCCTGTTCGATGCTTTTCATCGAAATAAACCATTATAAAGCCACCAAAAAGGTGTGCATTTGGGTGTCCCGCTTGCGGTGACACCCATTTTTTTTTCGGACAGGTGTAACGGACAAGTATTTGGGTCCATAAAAAGACATAACATCCCAATTTCATTACCATGAAAAGATTACTCCTTTCCCTCTGTTCCCTCTTCCTGGCCGCTGGCCTCTTCGCCCAGGCGCCCTCCGGCTTCAAGTTTCAGGCCGTTGCCCGCGACGTGGACAATAATGCCATGGCCACCGAGAACATCGCCGTGCGCGTCAGCTTACTCAAAGGTGGCCCTTCTGGTTCCGTCTCCTACAGCGAGCGCCACGAAGTAACCACCACCGACCTAGGTGTCTTTGATCTTCACATCGGCAACGGTGTTGGCCTCTCCGGAGATATGACCACCATTGACTGGGGCGGAGACAACTACTACCTCAAAGTAGACATCGATCCTGACGGTGGCACCAGTTACATCAACCTTGGCGCCAGTCAGTTACTCTCCGTTCCTTACGCTATGTATGCCACCTCTGCGGGCTCCGGCGGCGGCGGCGGCAACCCCACCGATGAGCTGCAAAACCTGATTTATGACCCCACCAGCCAGACACTGACGCTGACGGATGGCAACTCTGTCACCCTGCAAGTAGGCGATGGCGGTGGCATGCCACAGTCGCTTTCCTTTGATAACAATTCCCGTATGCTGACGATCAGCGAGGGTAACACCATCGAAATCCCGGGTGGCGCTACCGGCCCACAGGGTGAACCAGGTCCTAAAGGTGACCAAGGCGACCAAGGCCCCGCTGGTATGGACGGTGCCCCTGGGCCACAAGGTGACCAAGGGCCTGCGGGTATGGACGGGCAAGACGGCACGGGTATTTCCTTACTCGGAACCGTTGCTACCGTCGCCAATCTACCCACTATGGGCAATACACAAGGAGACCTCTATATCGTCACGGCTACCGGAGACGGATATGCCTGGGACGGATCTATGTGGAACAACTCTGGCCCCATTCAGGGCCCCAAAGGTGATCAAGGAGACCAAGGACCTGCTGGCATGGACGGTGCCCCCGGACCACAAGGAGACCAAGGACCCGCTGGCATGGACGGTGCTCCCGGCCCACAAGGAGACCAAGGACCCGCTGGTATGGACGGTGCTCCTGGACCACAAGGTGATCAAGGACCCGCTGGCATGGACGGTGCCCCTGGGCCACAAGGTGACCAAGGACCTGCTGGCATGGATGGCGAAGGCATTGCCCTCAAAGGCAGTGTTAGCTCCACCGGAGCATTACCCCTCAATGGCAATGAAGTCGGCGACCTTTACCTAGTTGGCAACGCTGCCGAAGCTTACGCCTGGGACGGAAGTATGTGGAATAGCCTGGGCTCACTCAGAGGCCCAAGGGGTGAGCAGGGCGATGCTGGCCCCACGGGCATGGACGGTGCCCCCGGACCACAAGGTGATCAAGGACCACAGGGCGACCGTGGGCCCGTAGGACCAGAAGGGCCACAGGGTGATCAAGGTCCCGCAGGAGATCTGGAACTGCCCTACTACGATGAAGGTAGTGAAGACAATGGCGCTGCTTTCCACGTCCAAAACGACGGTACAACCGGTCGTTACGGCATTGCGGGCAGCGTAGGGGTGGACGCTGAAGACCTACCAAGCAATAATGCAGGTGTGTTGGGCCATGGTGTCGCAGCGCACGGCGTTTACGGGTATTCCGAAACCAGCTTCTGGGCTGGGGTGCAGGGTGTATCCAGCTCCGCAACGGGCGTTGGTGTACAGGGCTACGGCTTTGGTGGTGGCAAAGGCGGCCACTTCTACACGACCTCAAGTGGTGTAGCCGCCTTGACGACGGGCACAGGTAACGTAGGTATTGGCATTGATGAGCCACAACATAAAATGCACGTTGGGGGCGACCTCTTCGTACAAACCAACCTCGGCGAGCTGAGAATGGGCTTCCCAGATAATGGTAACCAATGGCAGATGAGTACAAGAGGGTCTGGTGCTGATCTACAGTTTCAGAGTAAGCCAGACGGGTCAAATACATTCACCACTCAATTTCGAATGCGGCAGAATGGTGAATTCCAGTTCGGCAACCTAACTACAGGCACCCCCGAAGCCTGGATTCATATTGCGAAGAACAGTACGATCAATAAACCACAGTTAAAACTGGAAGAAGTGGGTAACGACTACGCCCGCCTCGAACTAACCAATGATGCGGCGAGTGGTGCCTACTGGCACGTAGCGGGTCTTCCCTCCTCAACAACAGCCAACGCCCGCCTGAACTTTTACTTCCGTAACGCCAATGGCGCTGCTGACCGAATGACGATCACCGGAGACGGAGAGGTGGGTATTAATGGCACCCCAACGGCACGGCTACACGTACACCAGCGTAGCCAAACTGTAGGTACCGGACTTCGCTTTTCTGATAACACCGCTAACGCCGACTGGGACGTAACCCATGGTTTTGCCCTTCGCTTCCATTATGGCGGTAGTATCCGGGGTTTCATTAATGCGACTACTGGAGCGTACGTTCAGGGCTCCGACAAGCGCTTGAAAGCCAACGTTAATGTCCTTTCTCCCGTCCTGAACAAAATCAATCAACTGGCGGTAAAAACTTACCACTACAAATCCGACGAAAGCCAGGAGAGTACCATTGGCCTGATCGCTCAGGAAGCCAAAGAGCTTTTTCCCGAGCTCGTCTCTTACTCTAAAGCCGACGATATGTATGGTGTTAACTACGCTGGTTTCAGCATGGTAGCCATCAAAGCCATCCAGGAGCAGCAGGAAGTCATCGAAGAGCAGCAAACGGAAATCGACGCTCTGAAGGCGCGTTTGGCCAGAATCGAAGCACTGCTATTACCACAGGCAGACCGAGAATAATTTGT
Source organism: uncultured Lewinella sp. (assembly GCA_938021455.1). Classification (GTDB taxonomy): domain Bacteria; phylum Bacteroidota; class Bacteroidia; order Chitinophagales; family Saprospiraceae; genus Neolewinella. The sequence goes on from CALIGP010000259.1 coordinate 6,637, forward strand.
AATCCCCTCTGAAGTATTTTCTAAGCAACGTGTTGCGCCCGCTGGTTTAAGCCAGCGGGCGTTTTTTATTGGGAAGCAACGGAAAAGTATGCTGGCGCGCCCGCAGGTGCAAAGTGAGGTAAACGAGCAAGGGACAAAGTCTCCTCCCTCTGCGCTTAAAAAGCACTCCCTTGCACCTGCGGTCGCGCCACCTTCTTTTTTCACTTCAAGCGGTACTCCTGCCAGACCAACAGCACACAAACCAGCCCGTAGCCGAGTAATCCCAGCAGCAGATTGTCCAGCCCCAGGCGAAGCCCATAGCTGAACGCCACTGGCGCAATCGCCGAGGCGAGTACCACCAGCAGGCGGACGGTGCTCTTGATGCTCCCCAGAAAGCGGGGTCCGTAGCGCTCCGCCCACAGCGCCGGCCAGATGACGGACTCGATGCCCGCCGTAATGCCCGTTAGGGCAAAGAAAAGGGGAATCGACAAGCGCCCGTTTACCGCCCACAAACAGAACAGACCGGTCAGGACCGGAAAGTAAACAAAGCGCAGCAGCCG
>CALIGP010000260.1 GCA_938021455.1 uncultured Lewinella sp.
AGTCGGTAGAATTGTAGTCAGTAGATGGTAGATTTGTAGATGGTAGTGCCATTCTACAATTCTACTGTCTACAACCTACCGTCTATTCTCCCTGCGTCAGCAAGGACCGATCCAAATGCACATAGCCGCCGTCACAGAAAACGTGCTGCCCGGTCGTATGTGCCGCCAGATCGGAGATAAGGAATAGCGCCTGATTAGCGATTTCCTGGGGCATCGTCATTCGATTTTCCAGGGGAATTTTTTCAACGATGGACTTGAGTTTTTCGTCACCGTTGGGTAGCGACTTAATCCAGGTTTCGTAGGCGGGAGTATAGCTTTCGGCAATGATGATACAATTGGAGCGGCCTCCCCATTTGACGAAGTCAACGGCCCACTCACGGGTGAGGCCCATCACGCCGCCCTTGGCGGCGGCATAGCCGGAGGTGTTTCCCTGGCCGGTGTAGCCCACCTTGGAGCCGATATTGAGGACATTGCCTTTAGCGGCCTTCAGCATGGGCAGACACTCCTTGACGAGGCACCAGTAGCTCACGACGTTGAGCTTGAGGCTGTACATAAAGTCATCGTAGCTGGCCTCAAGGCCGGCACCGTCGTTTACCCCGACGTTATTGATCACCGCGTCAATACGGCCATATTTTGCTTTGATGCGGTCTACCGCAGCGGCGACTTGATCCGGGTCGGTGACATCGGTTTGGAAGAACTCTGCGTCAATGCCTTCAGCCTGGAGTTCCTTGACGTACTCGAAGCCGCGGGCGTTCCGGTCCACAATCGCAGGGATCGCTCCTTCGGCGGCAATGGCACGCATCATCACTTCACCGATACTGCCCCGGTGGCCGGCGGCTCCGGAGATGACGACGACTTTATCTTTTAAATTCAGATCCATGATTGAGGTAGGTTTTAGTTGAGATACTTAGTGAGTGCTTCGGTCAGCTCATCGGTCAGCTGCGGTACTTCATTGAGGTCCTGCCCCCACCAGTCGGCACGCGCTAATACGTGGAGCACGACATTTCTCACTCCCTGTTCGCCGTGTGATTGCCTTGTCCACTCGTCTTTCAGAAAGCTAATCCGGTCGGCTTCATCGCGTAGCGGGATGGATTCTCCGTTTCGGTCGCCCCGATAAAAGCGAAGGAGAGCGGCCAGTGCCCGGACAATCCCCGGCGGCAAAGCCCCCTTCTTCTGCTGGTAACTCAGCAGGGAAGGCAGGAGCCTGGCCCGAAATTTTGAGGTGGAGTTCAGGGAGATATCCAACAGCTTGTGGTGCAGGTAAGGGTTACGAAAGCGGTCGAGTACGTCAGCAGCGAATGCCTCCAGCTGGTCTTTGGGATGATCCAGCGAGGGGATGATTTCGTCGTTGAGGACTTGCGCTAGGAAGGCACTCATGGTGGGATCGTTCATGACGTCACCGACTGTTTCCAGCCCGGCGAGGTAGCCCGTGGGGACAATGCTCGTGTGCGCTCCGTTAAGGATGCGGACTTTGATTTCCCGGTAGGCATCGAGGTCGTCAGTAAAGACGACGTTGAGATCCGTTTGGGCGAAGGGGAGTTCTTGTGCCACAAGGTCCGGCCCGGCAATCACCCAGCTATGGTAATATTCTCCGGCGACGAGCAGGGGGTCTTCTTTACCGATTTCGGCGAAGATTTTCGCCGCGCGGTCTTCGGGGTAGCCGGAGACTATGCGGTCTACCAGCGTAGAGCAATAGTGATTAGCCGTAGCATTCCATTCCCGAAAGCCGGAAGGGAGGTTCCAGTGAGTAGCGTATTGTTCCACCGCCCGGTTGAGGGCGGTGCCGTTGTCCGCACTCAGCTCCATTGGCAAAACAATGCACCCGCGCTCCGGCGCCCCCGAAAAATGCCGGTACCGATGATACAACCAGAGTGTGAGTTTAGCCGGGAACTCCTTTGGCATTCCCTCCTCCGGCATCGGTTCCTCCGAAAAACGGATGCCCGCTTCGGTGGTATTGGAGATGATGAACCGCATACTTTCCAGCTCCGCCGTAGCGAGGAAAGCTTCCCGCTCCCGGTAAGGCTGAATGATCCGTTGCACGCAGCTAATCTCCCGCCGTTCCTGAATGAGTTCGCCACGACGTACCCCATCGAGGGCCACCGTAAAGCGGCCATTGCTGGCCCGAAGGTCATCGTAATCACCGCGTTCCGTAGGCTTCACAACTACGACTCCGGCCTTAAAGTCCGTCTTTTCATTCAGCACATCGATCATCCAGTCAGCAAAGGCGCGCAAGAAATTACCGCCCCCAAACTGGAGAATACGAAGGGGAAGGTTGGAGGCAGTGGTTGAATTGATAGCTAAGTGTGTTTAGTTAGTTAAAGAGAAACACCCCTCTTCCAGGGGATAAAGTCATCTTGCCCAAGACGTTGAGCAGCAGTAATTTGACGGCCACTAGCAATATCAACAAGTAACTCAAGGAGCTTGGCGGCTTGTTCTTCGATATTACTTTCGCCGGTAATGACCGGGCCAGCATCAAAGTCGATGATGTCTGACATTCGCCTGGCCAGGGTCGTGTTGCTAGACATCTTGACAACGGGCACGATCGGGTTCCCGGTCGGAGTACCCAAGCCTGTGGTAAAGACGATCAGATTGCAACCTGAGCCCGCCAGCCCGGTGGTGCTTTCCACGTCATTTCCAGGCGTACACAGCAAATTGAGGCCGGGCTTCGTGACGGGCTCGGCATAGTCGAGAACATCCGCTACGGGGCCGGTTCCGCCCTTGCGGGCCGCGCCAGCGGATTTCATGGCGTCCGTGATCAGCCCGTCGCGGATATTACCCGGGGAAGGATTGTTCTTGAAGCCGGAGCCGACGGCCTCGGCAGCGTCTGAGTA
>CALIGP010000261.1 GCA_938021455.1 uncultured Lewinella sp.
ATCCATACCGCCATGGCGATCTCCGACAGGCCGATGAGGATGGTGAGTGGCCGGGCGTAGTCCGGACCGAGGATATTCGCCACAATCTCAGTGTGGCGGGGTACGAGGTGAAGGACTTTGGCGAGGAGGCCGTTGGCGAGCCAGACGGCAGCGATGAGGTATTTCAAGTTGCAAGTTTTAGGTTGCAGGTTGTGAGATATATGCTACAGGTATTTGCCTACCCATAAAATATTAGTATTACTCTTCAGCCATTCTAATTGCTCCTGATTGAGATAGGCAACGCCAAAACTATTGCCGTAATCTGAAGTATCACCGACCGTATAAAAAGAGCGGGGAAGTTCTTGCGTTGAAATTATCTTCTTAAGCTCTTTTAGAAAATGGCTGTAAAAACCACTCCTACTATTTTTTTTGGTGGATAATTCTATCGATTCACCGTCCAGGTCAAACATCAGCAAATATCCACCATCATCGCCACGGTCTATTTCTTTGAAATTAGAAGGATTAAAATCACCTCTACTCGCTTTAGCCAGTTGGTGTAAAATGTCTGAATACCATTCTGCTCTGCCCAAATCAGGTTCTTTCTGAACGATATTATACGCAGTCAGCAAACTGCGCATTGTTTTTAAGGTATCCTTCGCCTTCTCGAATGATGCATCCATTGATATTAGTCCAAGCTGCTGAGCTTCCTGCAATAGCTCTTTCACCACGTTGGGGCTCATCGATTGTTCTGGGTGTGGGCCAGAAAAGGAATATCTCCCTGAAGCCCCCTTAACTACATTATATTGCCTTCGGGTTAGGTAAGCGAAGCCGACAGATTCACGCCCCCTCATTTCTTCTGGCTTAAAGAAATACAAGCGGTAAAGAGCATCCTTTTTCTTGAGCGCCTTATTTAAAATTGAAATGATGTAGGAGGTAAACTCAGTCTTCGGGTCCCCTGAATCCGTCATTGTGTTTCTGTACAACAAGTAAGCAAAGGTATCAGACACAATGGTGCCGTCGACACTTAAGTCAACGGTTATCTGTAACTCTTTACCATCATTTTCTTCTGCGATGCTGGTCGACACACCAGTCAGTTCAATTCCGGTTACCGGACATTCGCTCAAAATACTTTGATAAATCTCTCTAAAACCATCATCAGGGTCTGTTGCCACCTCTTCCGTGTAAAATATTTTTGAAAATTTGAAGTAAGGTAACAAGTCAAAAGGATCTACATTTTCCGGATCCGTTGCTGCAGGCGAGCCAATGAAAGAATCACTAAATATATTCTCCACCTGATAACATCTGATTCGTTCCTCCTGCTCTAATCGTTTTCCGGGCAAAAGAGCTGTCTCTCTTGCTAGGAAGGAATAATATAAAAGTACCATTGACTCTGGTACCACCTTCCCCCTAAGCTGAGCCATGACCGTCATTTCGCTTTTTTTGGATACTATGCCCAATTCGAGTAGATCTGTATTTAGCTTATTGATTTTATCTATTTGTTTCTCCTTATCGGGGTAAAAACTGTCCGGATTACCAACAGAACCCATGAGCATATTCGCAGCTCCACGATGGTCTTTTCCTGGATAAGGAAACTCCATTCTCTGGAAAAGTTTGTACGCAGAGCGGTCAGCCAGCTCATTCAATAAATACATTTGAAAGGGTATATCATTTCCAATCGCTTTATATTCTAGTAGAATGGAAGATGTGTCCGTATTATTTATGTAGCCTTTCTCCATTAACTGATCAAGAGCGATCTCTAGTTTTTCGACTTGTGCATGCATAGGAAAAACAAACAGAGAGGTAATAAACCCCAGGGTTAACAGGATTCGCATAAGCTTAATTTGGATGGGTGTTTGGTCTGCTAATGTAGGGATATTCTGGTTGCGAGGGGCAGGTTGCAAGTTACGTGTTACCAGGCCGGAAGCCCCTCTCTCGTAGCGTACGGCACTTCCCCCGCGTTTTCGTTAGTAAAGTCAGCTATATACCTCTTGCTATTGCCGCCGATACCCCTCCACCAACTGCACCACCGTGCCATAGTTCAACAATCCGTCCTGTACGCCCTGGGCTTTGAGGTAGGTATTGTAGGTGGCGTTACGGATGGCGGGGGCAATGTCTTTAAAGCGGGCGGAGTTGGTGTAGATGGCTTGCAGGTCAGCCCGGATACCGGGGTCGAGAGAGTCCGCGCGCCAGGTGGCGTAGGCTTCTGGCTCGGCCATCCGGAGGCGGCCAGCGATGCGCCGCCAGTAGGCCAGCCCAAAGGCATAGGACATATCAGGGTCTTTGGTGCTCTGGCCCGCGAGCCAGGCCCAGAAGGTGCAGGTACCTTCATCGCCAAAGCCGTAGGCGTGGGCCAGCTCGTGGGCCATCACGGCGGGTTTTTGCAGGGGATGAAGCCCTGCATCGATGTTGCTCTCCCCCACCCAGGGCCAGTAGACGCCGGCGGTGCTGAAGCGCATCAGGATGCCTTCGGGGCGGAGCTGCCGCCCGCGAGGCCGGCCAGGGTCCGGGTAGCCATGCTGCCGCAAGGCCTGGCGAACGAGGCCGCGCACGGCGAGGTAAGGATCTTCGGGCAGATCTGCTGCGGTCAGAGCAGCGGAGTCAGCGGTTATCTGGCTGCGCCAGTCGGCTAACTCAATGGCCCCATCGTGGACTCGTTTCCGCAGCTCCTCCAGGCTGGGCTGGTAGCGTTCGAAACCCATTCTTTCGTCTACATCCTGCCGGCCATAGTTAAAGCCCCAAACTAGCAAGAAAGCGGCTACCAGACCTGCGACGGCGTTCAATAACCTCCGGAGGAAAAGCCCTATGGCCGTCCCCCACCCTGCTTCCTTTAGTCTCGCTCTGCACCTGCGCACCGTCGCCCATATCCACCAGATGACCAAGGCCCAAAACAAGTAGTAGAGGGGGAAGGGAGACAGTAGCGGCAAAGTAAAATCCCAAGCATAGCGCAGGATCGGGAAAAGGCCCCTGCTGTAAACGGATTCAATGAAGGCAGGGGAAGCGAGTAACCGCAGCCCCATTAGTAATACTGCCGCAAACAGCGGCCACCAGCGGGAAAAAGTCACTTTCAGGATAGATGGATTGTCGTTTTGCGTCACTTGGGGGTTGGGATTTGTCTCTCCATTAAACTATGAGAATTTTGCCGTTGTTGTATAAGCGTGCGAATTGCACAACAAGGACAAAAAGTAAAAAACAATGGCTTTCGAATTCACAGATGCAAACTTCAAGGACAAAGTAACCAGCGGAGTTTCCGTCGTTGACTTTTGGGCAGAATGGTGTGGCCCTTGCCGCATGATCGGTCCCGTCATCGAAGAGCTTGCCGGAGAGTACGAAGGTAAAGTGCTCGTTGGTAAAGTCGACGTTGACGAAAATGCAGAACTCAGCCAGCAGTT
>CALIGP010000262.1 GCA_938021455.1 uncultured Lewinella sp.
CCGAATTTCTTGATCCAGGGTTGGCCTACGGCGCCGGGAGTGGCCAGTACCAGCTGCCCCGGGTACTCTTTTTTATTGATTTCTTTCGTCACCCGGATTGTTTCCGGCAGGGCAATGCCCTGCGCCCGGATGACCTCGTTGGTATTTTCAATCGCGCCATGGGTGTATATACGGCCAATGGAAGCATCGAGGCCCTGTAGCAATCGCTGTGCCTTACCGAGTGCGTAGGCCGTCAAGACGCTGACCTTGCCGGCTTCCTGATTCTGTCGCCACCAGTCGTTGATGTCGGCGAAGACTTCCTCCTGTGGCGTCCAGCGATAGACGGGTAAACCAAAAGTGGACTCCGTAATGAAGTGCTGGCATTTGACGGGCTCAAAGGCTTCGCTTAGGCCGTCGTCTTCGAGTTTGTAGTCGCCGCTAGCGACCCAGACTTCTCCTTTATACTCGACCCGGATCTGAGCGGAGCCGATGATGTGGCCCGCCGGATGGAAACTGAATCTCACGCCATTGATCGTCGTCACCTCGCCGTAGTCAACCGTCTGCAGGCGAATATCACCCAGGCGATACTTAATCACCGGCCCGGCAGAGTGAGTCGCCAGATAGGCTTTCATCCCCCAACGAGAGTGGTCGGCGTGGCCATGGGTTATCAGGGCGCGGTCCACCGGCTTCCAGGGGTCGATGTAAACATCTGCCTGGCCGCAGTAAATGCCTTTATCCGTAAATTCCAGTAGTGCCATTGCATCCGTAACGGAAAGAAGCAGCAACAGGTTCCAAAAAAAGACCCGGCAAGCGAGCTTACGGGTCTTAAAAAAATCAATTCAGGTTAAACTCAGGGTTAAATAGGCAGTTCGTTTCCGGACCACGCTTAAATAATAGGTTTTAGGTGAAGACACTATGAACTTACACAAGAGATATATGCCCGTATAAGCGCCATACAGAGGTAACGTGACCGTCTTTGGAAACTTTTTTTTAATTTTTTCTTCCTCCCCCTCCGGTGCGAACACCAAACCAGGCCCAGATATGGGGTTGGCCTCCGATAAAGTCAGTGCTCTGAGTGGTAACCCCAACACTTAGTTGCCACCCATCGTAATCGAAAAAAGCCTCTATACTACTCGTCCCAACTAACCGACGAGGAATAACGACCCCCCGGTAGCGATCGTCTCGATTTAGCAAGCCTCCGCTTAGGGTAGCATCGTAGCCTACTAGACGAGCATCCCCAGAAACGGCTAACCTAAGTTGACGTTCAGCAGCCAGCCTAATGGCGATAAGGTTAAGGTTGAGCCCCGCTGCAACGTCTGTGTACAGTGTTCCCAGTCGGGCCTCTGCCCGGGGGGTGATGCGAAGTCTGGCCCCTTCAATCAGGTTTCGGGAAAGGCGGAGACGATAATTGAGGATTATATCTGATTTTACCTCGTATTCCCAGCCAGGTCCGCTTTCCACAAAGCCTACTATTTTGTGATAGGCATTCTGCACTTTTCCACCAAGTGAATATTTGCCGAGTACTCCTGCGGTCCATTCTGTTTCTAGACGGAGGCTTCGATTGTCGTCAAAAAAGTCTTTACCCCGGCTCAACACTAAGTAACTGGAGAAGGGCCTATCCCCACTTACCAGAACGGAAGAGGTTATATCCTCCGGCGTATAAATGTTCTGCTGTAACCGCCAGTAGTGTCGGGCAAAAGGTTGTTCACGGTTCTCCGCGGCATCTTTTTGGGGCAACCAATAACCATATTCTACGGCCAATCCACTGCTGAAGTAGCGGTCTGTTTTCTTCGGTAGGTAAAAAAAGTCATTGGCGATATCAATTCCTAAATAGCGATTAGCCGGCACCCCCTGCCCGGTGAGAGACAAGACGGCAAAAAATAAACCCGCACTACAAATGACTCGAAGAGAATTCATAAAGATGACAAAAGAGCCCTGTAAAAGCTCCGTGGGTAAGACAGTCAACATACTGATTAGATACCTTTCTATGCAAATTAAACATTCAACTGTGTCGGAGAAACGCAACCACAATGGCTGGTTTTTGTGGTGTGTGTCGCGGCTCCGTCAGGATCAGCGAGTTCCTTTGCTCTTCTTCAACTCCTCTCTGCACCTGCGGTCCCGCGCCAAACCAACCCTCCTCTTCAAGCCTCTACTCATTATTTAAACTGGCAAGTTGTCGGAACTCCGGCTCTACACCACTTTTTCGCCCCCCGTGCGTTATTATGGCGCACTATTCCTAACAAATTGCGACCCATGCGCCATTTCGTACTCTTTTTCCTTCTTGTTCTCAGCAGCTCCACCTTTGCTCAAACCAAAGCGATTTCTTTGGAAGACATCTGGCAAACGTATTCCTTCTACGGAGACGGTGTTAGCGGCTTTAATTTCCTGAAGGATGGCCGTTCGTTCACCCGCTTGGAAGAAAACCAAGTAGTCCAGTATGATCTAAAAACCGGAAACCGTACTGATGTATTGGTGGATGGCAGCGAATTAGCCAAAAGCTTTGGTTTCGGAGGCAAAATTGACAGCTATTCGTTTAGCCCGGATGAATCGAAGCTAATGTTGAGTACCGGAAAAGAGCAGCTATTTCGCCGTAGTTCTCAGTCTTTCTTCTACGTTTACGATCGTGAAAGCAAGGCTTTAACGCCAGTTTTCGCCGATAAAAAGCACCGCCTGGCCACCCTTGACCCCACGGGAAATCGCGTTGCCTTTGTGGTAGATAACAACATCTGGATTAAGGAACTCGCCGACGGAAAAATGACGCAGGTGACCACCGACGGAGAAACCAACAAGGTCATCAATGGCGCCGCCGACTGGGTCTATGAAGAAGAATTCTCCTTCGCCAAAGCCATTCACTGGAGCCCCGATGGCAGTTATCTTGCCTACCTGAAGTTTGATGAGACGAAGGTGAAAGAATTCACCTATACCGACTTTCACAACGACATGTACCCTGAATACAACACCTTCAAATACCCTAAGGTGGGCGAAGAAAACAGTACCGTTAGCTTACATGCCTTCGCCATCGACGGCAACGAAACAATGGACCTGCTGACCGTCAATAAGAGCCCCGATGACAAATGGCACTATATCCCTCGTGTGCAATGGACTACGGAAGGTGATCAGCTTACCGCCCAGCGAATGAACCGCCACCAAAGCGAACTGGAATTGCTGCTCTTCGATCTCAACAAAGGGGATCAACGTACACTTCTCACCGAGTCCAGTAAGTATTACATCGACGCTCACGACAACCTGACCTTCCTGGAAGGTGGAAAGCAATTCATCTGGACCAGTGAGCAAAGCGGCTTCAATCATGTCTACCTCTACGAGATTAAGAATGGCGACAAGCAACAGATTACCAGCGGAGACTGGGAAATTACCGACTTCTATGGTCTCTACGACGGGCAGATTTACTTCCAGGCCGCCAAGGAAAGCCCCATGCGTCGCGAGGTCTACGTCAAGAGCTTGAAGGGACGTGACCTGCCCCGCCCACTGGCCGGGCAACCGGGCGTCAGCTCCGCTCAGTTCTCTGATACTTATGACTACTTCGTGCTTAGCCATTCCACCATTAACTCCCCCACTACAGTAACGGTGATGGACGGCAAGGGGCAGCCCGTCCGGCAGATCATCGACAACATGGAGCTCAAAACGAAGATGAAAACGTACGGCTTTCAGAACGTCGAGTTTTTCGACTTCAAAACCGAGGGAGGCACGACCCTGAACGGCTACATGATCAAGCCCGCCAAGATGGATCCCAAGCGAGAGCATCCGGTACTGATGCACGTCTACGGCGGCCCCGGCAGCCAACAGGTAATGGACAACTGGCGCGGACAAAACATGATCTGGTTTCAGATGCTGGCGCAGCAAGGCTTTGTGATCGCCGTGGTGGACAACCGAGGTACTGGAGCCCGGGGCGAAGAAATGAAAAAGCAGACCTACCTGACGCTTGGTAAACAAGAGACGGAAGACCAAATTTCTGCGGCGAAGTTCCTGGCCGCAAAAGACTTTATTGATGCAGACCGAATCGGTATTTTCGGCTGGTCTTACGGTGGCTTCATGGCGCTACATTGCATCCTGCAGGGAAGTGATGTTTTCGCTGCCGCCATCTCCGTCGCTCCGGTTACTAACTGGAAATGGTATGACAGCATTTATACCGAACGCTACATGCGCACCTACGCCGAAAACAAAGACGGCTACGATAAGAACAGCCCGATCTACTACGCCGACCGCCTGAAGGGAGACTTGCTGCTGGTCCATGGCATGGGAGACGACAACGTCCACTTCCAGCATACCGCCGAGATGGCTAACGCGCTAATAATGAACAATAAGCAGTTCGACACCTACTTCTATCCGAACCGAAATCACGGCATTTACGGTGGGCCCACCCGCCTGCATCTGTATACCAAGATGACTGATTTCCTGCTGGAGAAAATTGGCCCCGAAGCTCCGGCAAAAAGCAAAGCGCTAAAGGTTATCATCAGCGACAATTAAGTAAGAGCGTGTCTAAGACTATCTTCGCGGCATGAAAGTAGCATTGATCGGCACAGCTCACCCTTTTCGGGGAGGGTTGGCATCCTATAACGAAAGACTCATTCGCGAGTTCGTCGACCAGGGGCATGAGGCCGATCTGTTCA
>CALIGP010000263.1 GCA_938021455.1 uncultured Lewinella sp.
TATCGATGTTTTAGCCCTTGAATCGCATTGCCGGTCCTTAGCAGAAACCATTGGGGCGGCCGTTCCAAGTGGCTCGCTTCATGCCTACGACCTTGCTTCTGGTAGAAACCACTTGACTCTACGGACGAATCGAAAGGTTGCCGTTCTGGCCTAACAAAGAAGCCCGTTCCGGAAATCTCCGGAACGGGCTTTTGTATTTACCTGAGTTTTACCCCGAAGGGTAATCAGTATCAATAATGCTTAGTAAATTCTCTCCAGGGCAACGCGGTCGTAGAAACCGAATTCACCGTCTTCGTTAGAACCGAAACAGGCCAGCATGACGGAGTTCGCATCGAATCCAGAAGGTGTTCCCGGAATCCGAATAGCGCCCGTAGAACCAGCAGACTCGCCGGACTGACCACAAGACTGGCGGCTAAACCAATCGGTGTGACGTAGACCCATACAGTGACCAATCTCGTGCGTGATTACGTGCTCGTTGGTGTTGGTATTGTAGTTCTGCATACCGTTGTAGATACGCACCCACTTATAAGGACGACCGCCGGAAGGGAAGCCTGCGACTCCACCAGCACCCTGGTTGTTCGGGTCACGGAAAACGACGATGTCGGCATTCGTGGCTGCCCGGAAGCTGAGGGTGAACGTCTTATTAGTGTTCAGTGCATTGTAGTTGTTTACGGCCCACTGAAGCGCGGTGCGCATCTTGGAAGTTAGTGCGTTAGAACCACCAGTGTAGCCAATAACGGAGATGTTATTGTCGCTCACCAAGTTGTTCGTCCGGTACTGCTTTTCCATTGCGGCGTCGAAGCCCTGGAAGGTGGTTAGTTCGTCTTTAGTCAGTTCAATGTCGCCGCCAACAATGTAGCGGGTTTCGGTAGTGCCGTCAGGATAAGTAACCTGAGTTCTTTCGGCGTCAAAGTAGTCTTCGGAGGTGGCTTCGGCGTGCTCCTCAAGAGCACCGGCAAAGTCAACCTCGGGTAGGCCAGTATGGCCGTCTTCGTCATGGTCGTGGATGAAGGCAAAGTCGGTACTTGGTGCTTCCTCTACAGAGATAGCTTGCTGGTCCTCAGTACAGCTGGTGAATACGAAGAGGCCGCAGATGGCGGCGAGAAATAAAGTCGGTTTCATTAGTACATGATAAATGGTGAATATAATAGGCTGGTTTATTGGCACAGTAATCCCGTTAGAGCGGTCGTGTCGTCGTCGACGGATGGAAATCCACGGCACGAAAATTACTCGTCAGGGGCTCACCATGACGGATGAACCAGATTTAGCAGCGATGTTGTTTGTTCGAATGTTGGTTTACCGGATGTTTACCCGATTAGGGAAACGGTTGGTAGGAAAAGCGTGTGTAAAGACGGTCTTGAAATATTGCAAGTTGTGGACCGTATATAAAATTGTCTGCCGCAAGTTACGATCAGAGTTTAATAATACAAATATTTTGCCGAAAAAAAGTTCAATAGGGTAAATAAGTGAATCAGGCCGCTATGAATGCCATAATGTTTATGGTAAGTGGTTCGGGCCAAATTTTATTCTTTCGGAGTGATTGAAGGTACGTGTTTAGCCATCGGATATAAATGGCCCGAAATTGACTGGAAGAAATGATTGTAGTTGTGCTTAGGAAGCGCCTTGCTGCGATGGCTTTCCCTTCTTTCATTCGGCGCGCCCGCAGGTGCATAAAATTGTATATAACAGCAATGAAGGCGGCATTTGGTATGCCGGAACGAGTTGAGACCTCAGCTCTTTATCCTGGTCCTTGCATCCTGCGGACCCGGCCGAAGTGTCCGCGCCATCTTCTCTGTTAGTCTTCTCAAAAAAAATCCTCTACTTGTGATCATCTTACCCTTTTAACTCGTTCCAGTATAAAAATCCACTCCTTATGCCGCTGCTATCTCTCCTCATCGGATACTTTTTTCCCCGATTTATGATTGTCATTCTCTACCTGTTTACGGGTTGGTGGAAGTCTGCTTTTGATGGAATTTTCTGGCCGATTCTAGGCTTTCTTTTTATGCCATTAACCGTACTTTGGTACGGCATTTCAGAGCATTATTTCCCTGGCTCCATACAGACTGTTGGCTTAGTTATTGCGGTCCTGCTCGACCTGGGATTAATCGGGAATGGCGCCAGAAGTAAGAAATGATCAATCCCGGATGGTACGATAAGCTACTGTTAGTACCCATTGGGTATTCAACGGGATCCTTTCATGGTAAGACCTACGGGCTAAGCCGCAGCTCTTTCAATGACGGCCGTAGTCATAAGTTCTTTGCTGAGGAGCTGGGCGGTACTGATTTCATTAGTTTGAATTTATACGAGACCCAAAACGGGCTTCAGTTGAAACCCTGCGAAATGCCCGAACGAAAGGTGATTGATTTTCTGGTGGGGCTTGAGCTAACCGTCCGGTAAGCCATTCGTTTACGATCTTCGCCCTACGATGCGTCTTCTGCAAATATTCCTTGTGCTCTGCTTACTGTTACCCTTGCTCTTTTTCGGCCGGGTAGGGGAGGCACTGTCCAGCCACCGGCCAGCGGCCGGGCCGGAGTGGTCATTAGCCAACTGGTGGTCAGGCGACTTCCAAACCGGCGCTGCGCGCCGGCTCAACGAACAGTTCGGCGCCCGCAACACCCTCGTTCGCTGGAACAACCAAAAGGAGTACAGCATTTTCAATCACCCAACCGCTCGGGATGTAGTGATTGGCAAAGACGATTACCTCTTCGAAGACACCTACCTGGAGGCCGCTACGGGAGGTAACTATCAGGGCGTTCGGCATTTTGATGACCTGGGGAGAAGACTTGGCCGAGTACGCGATTCGCTAGCAAGCATGCGTGTTGACCTACTGGTAGTGATGGCTGCCGGTAAGGGGACTTACTTTCCGGAGTACCACCCTGAACCCTACGCAAGCAGGCCCCCAGCCCGCACGAATGAAGAGGAGCTCCTCCGGGTTCTCCAGAATAAGAACATTGACTACCTCGATCTGAATAACTGGTTTCGGGATATGAAAGCCAAAACGCCATATCCGTTATTCCCGAAACTAGGCATTCATTGGAGTAAATATGGGCAGTACCTGGTCATGGACTCCCTGATCAATTATCTGGAGGCTAGCCGCCAGATCGATATGCCAGACCTTGTGCTGGATTCGCTCGAAATCAGCCCGGAACAACGTGGGAGTGAGGCGGATATTTATCGGGGTATGAACCTACCTGGTGAGCCAGCAGGTTATCCATTAGCCTATCCCCATTGGCGGGTAGAAAACCCCGATAAGCCACAACCTAAAGTACTGGTAATCGGGGATAGCTTCTATTGGAACATGTATCTCCACCAACGATTCAGTGACAAGTTTTTCAATGGCGGTGATTTCTGGTATTACTTCAACCGGGTCATGCGAGGTGGTCAGGATCGCGGTCCAGCTTCCGAGCTCGATCTGAGACACGAGCTAGCTAAGTATGATTTGGTGATCTTATGGGAAACAGAATCCCATTATCATCGTCTTTCTAATGGGTTCTTAAAGGCCGCTTTGAAATCCTTCGCGACCCCGCTGAATCCAGATATAGCGGAAAGAGAACTGCTGAAAATCGTAGACGAGATCCGAGCGAAACCAGAATGGCTGGCCTACATGAAGGAGAAGGCATTAGCCAGAGATCAACCACTGGATACCGTAATTTGGCGAGAGGCACAGTATGTCCTGGATCGGCGGGAATAGGTCTTCAAAACCGAAAGTAAATGAAGGGATTAAACCCCTGCCCGGTGATCACCGCACAGGCAAACGCGTAGCTAAGTAAGCTGATAATTAAATAGGGTAGGGCGGTGAGCCAATCAGAGAAAGCTTTGGGGTACAGGAGTTGCTCAATTCTTCGGCCTGTAGCCGTTAGTACAGCCCAGCTGGCGATAAGGCTAACGCCCAGCGTCCACCAAAACTTGGGACTGGCGGCCGGTAGGCCGGCCCAGGGGCCATTGAACATAGCGGAGAGATAAGTAGCCGCTTCGCCGAAGGTTTCAATCCGGAAAAAGACCCAGCCGATGATGACGATAAAGCAGGTCAGGACGGCTGCCGGGAAGCGGCCCATTCGCTCGGTCCATTGCGCCAGGAAAAGCCGGTCGAGAATGAGGAATAAGCCGTGGAAAGCTCCCCAGATGACGTAATTCCAGGAAGCGCCGTGCCAAAGGCCGGAGAGCAAGAACACGACCCAAAGGTTGAAATAGAGCCGCGCTCTACTGCTCACCCGATTACCGCCGAGTGGGATGTAGAGATAGTCGCGCATCCAACGGCCGAGGGTGATGTGCCAGCGCCGCCAGAAGTCGGTGATGTTGGTGGCGACGTAGGGACTGTTGAAATTCTCGGGAAAACGAAAGCCCATCATGCGACCCAGACCGATGGCCATATCGGAATAGCCGGCGAAGTCGAAATATATCTGTCCGGCGTAAGCGATGGCACCGAGCCAGGCAGTGGCCAGGTCAGGGCTGGTCTCCAGACCGAAAATACGATCCGCCTCCGCGCCGAGTACGTTGGCGATGAAGACCTTTTTGGCCAGCCCGAGGCTAAAGCGAACGAATCCGATGAGCTGGTCTTCGGGCAGGGTGACACGCTCTCGTAGCTGATCGGCCACTTCCTGAAATCGAACGATCGGGCCGGCAATCATCTGCGGGAAGGAAAGAATGTATACGAGATAATCACTTACCCTTTCGAGTGGCTCCATTTCGCGGCGGTAGACATCTATGGAGTAAGTCAACGTCTGAAAAGTGTAGAAGCTAATGCCAATGGGTAGCGCGACTGCTGTCCATCCTATGGTGTCAATGCCAGCTGCGGTAAGGGCAGCGTTGACGTTATCCACAAAGAAATTGGCGTATTTAAAGTAGGCCAGCAGACCAAGGTTCATGCCCAGAGAAAGGAATAACCAGCCTTTTCGTTTTTGGGGCGCGGCCGCAAGGTGCAAGGAACGGACGAGGTAAAAGTCGATGATCGTCGAGGCCACTAAGACGAAAACGAAGACGGGGGCTCCCCAGGCGTAAAACAAGGTTGAAAAAGCAAGGAGTACGGCATTCTTCGCCTTGGCGGGCACCAGCGTGTATACCAGTAGGAAAACGGGTAGAAAGTAAAGCAGGAAGAGGATGGAGGAGAAAACCACGGGGTGAAGGTAGGGAAGGAAATACAGCTTGAAACAGTGATGGGGAGCGCTCCCCAGGGCAAACATGAGTCATCCCTAATTTTTGGGTGAGATGACCATGTATCCTGGCAAAGAATAGGGTTTTAGCGATCAGCGGACAGCATTCAGGCAAAACAGCTCTGAATGCTGTCCGCTGATCGCTTTTTTATGCCAACCAAACTG
>CALIGP010000264.1 GCA_938021455.1 uncultured Lewinella sp.
ACGTGACAAATTTTGGGGCTTTATCCCTAATCAACTTTAATATGCCTCAGATAAACGATACTATTCGCCGTCTTCACCACCAGCGTATGGGTTCCAATCGGCAGATCGGTGAGTTCATACATTTCGCTTACGGTTCGGGTAGGCTCCTGAGTGCGGCGGTCAACGAGCTGGCCGTTAACGTCAAAAATGAACAGCGTCACGGGCAGTTCTTCGCCCAGTCCGACGTCAACGGTAAAGTTGCCATCATGCGGGTTAGGATAAAGCGCTACCGAACGGATTTCGCCCCCGAGCTGAATCGAATCGAAGAGCATCAGGCTGTCGCGCGTGTCAAACACGGCTATTTGTTTACTCACTGCACCTGCGCACCCGCCCGAAAAGGCCTCCAACGTAATATTGTACACCCCCGTTTCGGTGAACTCCAGCCACTGGTCATTCCCATCTATGCCAAGATCAAGGATACTGGGGTCGTCAAAGGACCAGCGCACGGAATCCGGAATCGGCCAGCTGATCTCGCTGGCAACCGTAGCGGTGTCGGTAATGGTCCGGCCCGGCAGCAGGAAGCCAATGAAGAACTCAGTCTCTTCGGCAAAATCGACGAAGAACGTATCGACGAAACTACAGCCATCCGGCGCCGTAATGGCGAGCAGGTGTTCCCCTTCCAGGCCTGTCGTCAATTGGCCTCCGGCCGTAGTTGTACCATCAGGTTGGGTCCAGACGTAGTCTAGCTCCGCACTGATCTCGCCGAGGTCCCAACTCACCGTTGCGACGGCACAAACAGCCGTGTCATTCACCACCGCGTCAATGGCAGCAAAGTCGGCCCGTTCCGCCAGCTCAACGGTTACCGTGTCCGTACAGCCACGACCGTCCGTCACCACCAACTGGTAATCTCCGGCGGGCAGATTGCTGACCTCCATCCCCATCATGCCATTGCTCCAGTTGAATGTGTAGTCTTCATCGCCACCGGCAACGGAGACGAAGATCAAACCATCCGTCGTACCGTAGCAGCTGGGACTATCAACCATATCCACCGTTACGGTTAGTGGCTGCAGGCTACCAATCGTCACTATTCTACGCTGTACGCTACAAGCAGTGCCCGCCAGGCGAGCCACCAATTCGTATTCTCCAGGCTCCAGCTCGGTGAAGAGTCCATCACTACTGAACGCACCATCGTCTCCCAGTGCGTATTCCAATCCTCCGTAAGTACCCGAAACGGAGATTGTTCCGTCCATTCCGGCACAGCCATTGGCGGCCGTGACCATTACCTCTTCGAAGAAGGACGATTCGCCCAGATCAATCAGGTCAACCTGATCGTAGATCACCTGGCAGTCCGTCCCCGTTCCCCGTACGAGGACCGTAAACCTTCCGGCAGGCAATTCCGCAAAGCGGCCGTCGGCTTGCCAATTCTGCCCCTCATTGATGCTGTACTCCTGCCCCGTAGCGCCAACGATGCGGATTTCGCCACCCCGTTCGTCGCAGGCTAGTGGATTGCTTACTACAACCGAATCTACGTCTGCCGCAAAGCCGCCCTCGATAAAAATCGGGTCCAGCATCGTAACACACTCCGTTTCTCCGCGGTAGCGGATGGCGGCGAAGGCATTACCAGCGGGAATACCCTCCTGAAAATTGTTCGCTTGCCAGTTCAGGCCACCGTCGAAGGAATACTCCATCGGCGCGTCCCCAACGGGATTCAGTTCCAGGCGACCATCGCTAAGCTCGCAGCTGCTCACGCCCGTGGCGGTATAGCCGGAGAGCATGGGGGCTGGCCGCCCGTCAATCACCAGCGGTACGTTCCAGATAAAGGAACAACCACTCAAGCTATCACTTAATTCCGCCAGGTAAGTACCCGGGGCCAGGTTAGAAAAAACCGGGTCGCTACTCCATTCCCCGCCATTCAAGCGGTAGCGGGTAGCGGGCGTGGCGCTGACGGTTTGCAGGCTGATCGAGCCATCATTCGTCCCACAGTCTCCTGCATCAGTGACCAGCACCTCAGAGATGTAGGCCTGCCCATCCGCTCTCAGGAAGAATAAGCGGGCGGATAAAAGCTGACAACCACTTACGGTGTCGCGCACCATTGGTTGGTAAGCGCCATTACGTAATCCGGTAAACAGCGGATCGTTTTGGAAAGTAGCGCCGCCGTCCAAACTAAAGAGGTAGGGGCGTCCTTCCGTCCGCACACCGATCTCCAGGATGAGATCGTCACTATTACAGTCCGTTACTTCAGGAACCATCGGGCTTACGATGTCGTTAATGCCTTCCACAACACCAATACTGATCGTATCTCCGACGTAAGTACAGCCACTACCATCAATACGTCTGGCCAATAACGAATAGCTTCCTTCCGCCAAACCTTCCCAAAGGCTTTGCGTACGCCAGTTTCTCCCACCGTCAATACTGAACTCAAGATGCTCCGTCGTTTCCCCGAAGGAAATATAGCCGGAGATATATTCACATCCAATGGCGGGGGAATAGTCAATGGTGTCAACTACTGAAGACAGCGTTTCCGTACAGCCATCACTATTATCCTGAACGGAGACCATACAGCTTTCAACAGCCGGGCAACCATTGACATCCGAAATGGAAGTCGTGTAAACTCCCGCTGACAAGCCGAAAATTGTCGTGCCGGGCGAAGAGAAAATAACGGTCTCCGTTTGTGTTCCGTTCGTATAGGTCAGTTCGTATATACCACTTCCTCCCGAGGCTTCAACCATTAAGCGACCATTATCAGCGCCGGGTTCCGTCGCATCGGTAGAGGAACAGCTGAGTAAGATTGGGCTGGGCTGACTGATGACGACCGTATCAACCGTCATACAGCCCACCGAATTGGTTACAGTAAGCACGTAGCGTCCTGCGATCAATGAATCGATGGCAGGCGTTTCTGCTCCGGTATTCCATTGGTAGCGGAATGGCCCCGTACCGTCTACTACCGCCGCTGCCGTGCCATCAGCTCCCCCAAAACAGTTTACATCCGAATTGGTAACGCTTGTAGTGAATCCTGGGGTTTCCTCAACTTGATAAGTTTCAGCAATCGTACAGCCCAGACTATCAGTTACCGTTACGGTGTAGATCCCAGCGGAAAGGCTATCAACGTTTTGCGTCGTAGCACCGTTGCTCCAATCATAAGTATAAGCTCCGCTGCCACCGCTCACCGCAAGGTCAATGGTGCCTCCCATATTACAGCCAGCATTCGTGAGGAGAGAGGAGAGGGCGATTACCGCAGGTGCAGTGATGGTTGAAAGAGCGGTGACCGTACAGCCGTTAGCATCCGTCACCGTTACCGCGTAGGTACCCGCAGGAATATCAGTCCGGTTCACATCCCCATTACCGTCGTTCCAGAGATAGGCGAAGGGCGCCGCTCCGTTGGTGACCGTGCTGCTGATCGTTCCGGTTGAGTCGCCGAAGCAGATCACGTTCGTCTCGTCCAGCGTAAGGAGCAGGTCGTTAACGCCGCTGCCAACCGTGAAGCTGGTGTCTATCGTACAACCGCTGGCGTCGGTGATCGTAAGACCGATCGTGCCCGCAGAGAGTTCCTCAAGGTCTTCCGTCGTAGCGCCAGTGCTCCAGGCAAGGGTGTAGCCCCCGGCTCCGCCGCTGACCGTCAGCTCAATCGCGCCAACCGGATCACAGCCCGCAGCGGTGATGATGGCTGAGGCGATGATTTGATTCGGTTGAATGATCGTCGCAGAAGCCGAGACCATACAGCCGTTAGCGTCCGTGACCGTTACGGCGTAGGTGCCCGCAGGCAGATCAGTCCGGTTCGCGTCCCCATTACCGTCGTTCCATTCGTAGGTGAAGGGCTCCGCTCC
>CALIGP010000265.1 GCA_938021455.1 uncultured Lewinella sp.
TCAGAATTTCTCCTTTGCACCTGCGTTCGCGCCACTACCTCATTGGCTGGAAGGTGGAACAAGACGATAACTATCTGCCAGAATGTCTTTTCCCGAAAATGGCACGGCTATTGCTAAATTCAAATTCTGCGTATATTTGCAGCCATTTCATCAAAAGCGGGTCTGGGAGGCTCCGCTGCGATGAAGACCAGCATCAACATCAAGCCCTCGTCTGGGGGCTTTTTGCTTGTAATCTGGTCACTTCTTCACCCTTTTTTAAAAGTGGTGGTCCGCCCCAGAAATGGTTATGGCGGGTCCCGCAATTAACCAGGGGTTGCCTAACAATCTATCCAGGCAATCCTTAAATTATTTCATTATGCAAGGCAAGGGAATTATCAAATTCTTCCTTGTGGTTATGCTGATTGTTACTGCACTGCAGTACCTCTACATCCTACCGACGAATGGCGTCGAGAATGATGCAGAGAACTTCGCACAGGAGCAATCAGGAGAAACCGAAGGCGAGGTATACCGAGCGCAACGTTCGTTCTACCTGGACAGTATCTCTGACCAGGAAATCCTCAAAGTCCCGCTCTTCAGCGGCTTTACTTACCAGGACTTAAAGTCCCGTCAACTTAACCTTGGTCTTGACCTCAAAGGCGGCATGGCCGTCGTTCTACAGGTCGACCTCAAAGAGTTCTTATTTGCGCTCGCCCGAAAAACGAAGGACCCCACTTTTAAAGAAGCGATAGACAAAGCCTCCCAAGCTCAGAAAAACGCTCAAGCTGATTACATCTCCCTCTTTGCCGATGCCTGGCAGGAAGTGCGGGGTGATCAGACGCTGGCCCCCATCTTCAGCCGTAACGACGCCATCCGCGACCAGATTCCCGTAGGAACCTCTGACGCAGAAGTCGTCCGCGTACTCCGGGAGAAGGCCGACGAGACCGTTAGCCTTACTTACAACCTGCTCAAGAAGCGTATTGACCAGCTGGGCGTTGTCCAGCCGAACGTAAGCCTTGACGCTGACCGTGACCTCATCCTGGTAGAACTACCGGGTATCGAGAACCCCGCCCGTGCCCGTAACTTCCTGCAAGCTGCGGCCAACCTGGAGTTCTATGACGTAGTACGTATCGACAACAGCATGATCAATGGCCTGATTCAGGCGGATCAATTGCTCGATCGTCGTCAGAAGATCGCCGCCGGTCGGGATAGCAACTTCGTGGAAGCCAAGACTTGGCGTGTAGACACCCTCTACGGACAGGATAGTCTCGGCAACCTGACGACGGAAATCGCCAGGATCGACTCCGTTGAAGTAACCAACCAAACGGCTGGTCCACTCTTCAGTCTCTTTCAGCCGAACAACGGCAGCTACGGTCCGGCTATTCTAGGTGTCGCTACCAAGAGTAACCTGGATACGGTTTCTGCTCTACTGGCTGACGAGGAAATTGCTCGCTTGTTCCCCCGTAACGCTATCTTCCGCTGGGAAGAAAAACCACTGCCTGCGGACGAACTGGGTAACCCCAGCGATGTCTATACCCTCTACGTGCTAAACATGCCACGGGACGGTAAGGCTCCGCTAACGGGAGAATACGTCACCACCGCCAGCTCCGGCCCTGACCCCCAGGGGCAAATCGCCGTTAACCTGAGCATGAACTCCGAAGGCGCCCGCATCTGGGCCCGTATGACGACGGATGCTGCAAACGATCAGAACCGACAGGTAGCTATCCTGCTTGATGATCGCGTGGTTTCCGCTCCCCGTGTGAACGGACCTATCCCCGGCGGTAACACCGCCATTACGGGTGGCTTCAGCGTTCAGGAAGCAACTGACCTGGCGAACATCCTCCAGGTAGGTCGTCTTCCCGCTCGTACGGAAATCATTCAGGAGAGTGTTGTTGGCCCGAGTCTCGGTGCCTCTAACATCAATAGTTCTAAGATCGCCCTCGGCGTAGGTTTCCTACTCGTACTGGTCTTCATGTTGTTCTACTACGGCGGTGCTGGTATCGTATCGATCATTGCCCTGTTACTCAACCTGATCTTCATCTTCGGTGCACTGGCCGGACTGGGAACGGTACTCACTCTTCCTGGTATCGCCGGTATCCTGCTGACGGTAGGTATGGCCGTTGATGCCAACGTAATCATCTATGAGCGTATTCGAGAAGAATTGCGCTCCGGTAAGACGATGGTCAACGCTATCCAGGACGGTTTCAGCAACTCTTACTCCGCCATCATTGATGCCAACGTAACGACACTCCTCGTAGCTGGCGTACTGGCTTACTTCGGTCTTGGGCCCATCAAGGGCTTCGCCGTTGTACTGATTGTAGGTGTACTCGCTTCTGTCTTCACTGCCGTACTCGTTGGTCGTTTGATCATCGACTGGTGGATGGGCCGTGGTGGTAACATGAGCTTCTGGACGGCACCGTCTAAGAACATGTTCGCCAACGTTAACATCGACTGGATGGGCAAGCGTAAGATGACTTACATCTTCTCTGCCGTACTGGTACTCGCTTCTCTGGCGTCCATCTTCACCCGTGGCTTCGACCTGGGTGTGGACTTCAAGGGAGGTTACAGCTACCTCGTACAGTTCGATCAGGACGTTGACCGCGAAGCACTTCGGGAAGCACTTAAGGTGCCTTTCCAGGGCGAGCCAACCATCAAAGCCGTTGACGGTCAAAATACCTTCAACGTAGTAACGAACTACCTCGTTGACGAAACCGGCCAGATTAATGGTAAGGAAGCCCAGGAAGTCGTTCTCGAAGCTCTCTATACCGGTGTGAAAACGGTTATTGGAGATACCGGCCTCACCCTGAAGCAATTTGGTAATACGGAAGCTGGCGACGGTACCCACATTACCAGTGTCAGTAAGGTAGGCCCGACGATCGCAGATGATATCAAGCGTTCCGCCCTCTGGGCCGGTGGCATTGGTCTTCTGTTGATCTTCCTCTACCTCCTGCTCCGCTTCAACAAGTGGCAGTACTCCGCAGGTGCCGTTGCTGCCCTTTTCCATGACTCCATCATCGTGATGGGCGTCTTCTCTCTGTTCTGGGGCCGCCTTGGCTTCAACATGGAAGTGGATCAAGCCTTCATCGCCGCTATCCTGACCGTGATTGGTTACTCCATTAACGATACGGTAGTTGTATTTGACCGTATCCGTGAGTTCCTCAATACCTACGTTAGCCGCGGTAAGACCGAGGTGATCAATAGTGCTATCAGCAGTACGGTTTCCCGTACGGTTATTACCTCATTGACTACCCTGATCGTGGTTCTCGTCCTCTTCCTCTTCGGTGGAGCGAGCATCAGAGGCTTCGCCTTTGCCCTGATCGTGGGTATCCTCGTAGGTACTTACTCTTCTATCTTCATCGCTACCCCGATCGTCCATGACCTTACGGATGAGCTGGAAGCCAAGAAGGTGGAGGCCGTTGGTACTCCCGCTAAAGCCAAGGTGAAATAAGGTTTCCTCCCAAACCTTTTACCACGGTAAAAGAACGCGTGAATCGACTTCGGTTGGTTCACGCGTTTTTGTTTGGGGGGCGACGGTGCGCGGGTGCAGAGAGCCCCCAGTCGGCGCAACGCGCCGCCCCCCAAACGGGGGAGGTTGAGGGGCAGTCTATATCGCATATCAAATATCGCCAACTGCTTATCGCATATCGTTCCCGTGCGAGGCACTACGTTACGGCTTCGCCGCCACTCCGTACCGTCGCTAAGAGTTTTGACCCCTAGCGGGACTAAAGATTATGTAGCGGTGTATAATTTTTCATCATTGATGAATGACTTTCGGGCTGCGATTAAATCACATATCAAATATCGAGAATCGCATATCGCATATCATTACAGCCATTCCGGCGCCAGTGGGATTTCCGTCACCTGCGCGGCATCGTGCAGGAATATGCCCATAGCTCCCTCCTCCATAATGGTGCGGATACGCTCCATACTTGCGCGGGCTTGCTCCCGGTCGGTCATGCCGCCGGGGAGGATGTTTTGGGCCATGTTACGGCGGTCATCGACGACGTCGCCGACGAGGAGAAAACGGCGGCCATTCTTTAGGGTGAGTAAGGGGGATTGGTGGCCCGGCGAATGGCCGGGCGTAAACATCAACTCCAGTCCAGGAAACAAGGTCGTGTCTCCATCCAATAACTGGAGACGGTCGGCGGGTACATTGAATTCTTCCGGAATGTAGCCCTTGGCGGGAGATTGTTGGCGGGCGTAGTCGTAGTCCGCCCGCTGAATGTAAACCGTTGCGTTAGGGAAACTCATCGTATGCCCGGTGTGATCGGCGTGCAGGTGGGTCTGAATGACGTGGGCCACATCCGCAGGTGTAATTCCCATGGCTGCTAATTGGGGAATGATCTCGTGCTGAGGCGCGACCAGCGGTGTCGGGTAGCCCGTCCGCTGGGGAAAGTACCGCTGCCGAAGACTGGGATCGCGGAGCTTGCGCTCATCCAGCCCGCCTTCGACAATTATGTAGCCCTCATCCGTATCCATCAGGTAAGCACAAACCGGAACGGCGTGCCAAAACCGGTCTCCGCCACCGTCGTAAGAAACGGAGTGAGGAATAAATTCGTAACCACAGAGAATAACGGCGAGGCGGTTGATGATGGACATGGGGGAGGGAGGGGTTGATGCAGGGGAAAGATAATGTTGTCATTAGTCGTCTGACGAATTCCTTTTGGCCTGACGTAGCCGGACAGAAGGTTCGTCCGTCGACTTCAATGCCGATTCTATCCCCACCGCTCAATATCCACCTCCGCCGGAATCGCCTTCCCTTCCAGCAAATGCTCCACCAGCCAGCGGGAGCCAAGCGGCGCGAGAGAGGCTCCTTTCGTTCCCAGACCATTCAAAATCGAGAGTCGGGCTTCCTCTGGGTGCACGCCGATAAACATCCGCCGGTCCTTGACGGTCGGGCGGACGGCAGCACGGTGGGCTATAATCTCATAGGGAACTTTGAGTACTTCTGCGAGACGATCTTCGAGGTATTCCCGATTGTTGGCGGTCGGGGTGTCATCGTCGAATCGATTTTCGCTGGTGGCTCCGACCCAGTACGTATCGTCCGCCAGCGGAACGAGGAAAACGCGATGCTTAAACATGCTCTCCAGCAGAGGGGCTTCGGTTTTGACGATCAGCACTTCCCCCTTGTTGCCGCCGTGCGGTAGATGGGCGAACCAGGGATTGTGGCGCGCGCGCCAGCCTTCGCAGCAGATGATTTGATCGTACTCCGGACCTCGAAGCGTCCCGGAGGGACCTTCGAGCGTCCGCAGTGGGAGGGAAGCAGGGAACGCTCGAAGGTCCTTCCGCTCGTTCCTCGCTTCAGGACGCTTCGAGGTTCCCAAAAGTGTCTCAATCCTGGCGTAATCAAATTCTTCCGCCAGGAACCGTCCCTCCGCCACGATTTTTTCCCGGAACGCCGCCACCATCGTCCCAACGTCTACCCGCGCTGCGTGGCGCACGCCGGCGTAAGCAAAGACCGGCTCCGTCAGTTCCGGAATCCTGCCGGGGTCCGGCTGATCCTCCATGTATTCCCGATAGCCAGGGTCGCCGGAGCGAACCTCCCAATCGTTGCGATCACCCCGGTTATAGAGTGTTCGTATCAGGGGCATTTCGTGCCAGAGTCGGACACCGAGCAGGCTTTCTAACGCAGTGTATACTGCTTTGGCTTCGGGGATCAACTCGTCAATGCGCCAGCTTTTAACAAAGCGTCGGCCGGTGATGGGGTTGACGATGCCGGCGGCAACGGCGCTGGCGGCCGTTTGCTCCGGCGCATCGACGTAGTGAACCTCATGGCCCGCCCGTTCGAGGCGATAGCCGGTAAGTGTGCCGGCGAGGCCCTGGCCGATGATGAGAAAGCGCATGGCGCTAAGGTACGTCCGCAGGTCTGTGTATCTTCGCGACTTATGAAAAAAGTAGTTCTCCTCAAAGGGCGCGATGGAGCCCTCCGCCGCCGTAACCCCTGGGTCTTTTCCGGTGCGATCTCCCGCGAAGATGATGGCATTGAAGACGGTGAAGTCGTTGCCGTGGAGGCGATCAACGGAGAGCGACTTGGCATCGGACATTACCAGCACGGCGGTATCCGGGTGCGGGTGTTACACTTTGGTGAAGAAGAATTGCCGATCAGCG
>CALIGP010000266.1 GCA_938021455.1 uncultured Lewinella sp.
CTAATCGTTTGTTTGTAGCCTCACGTGCTTTTGCCCGAAGTGCTTCCAGGCGGTCCTGATTTTCTGCTTCGGCCAACCGATAGGCTTCGAGCCTGGCGGCTTCTTCTTCGGGAGAAATATCGCTATAAGCGGGCACTTGTCCGGTACGAGTGGCTTCAATGGATTCCGCCGCGTTGGTTACGGCAAGTGTAGACTTTTTACTGACCTGCAGTTTTTCGACGGCAATGCGGCGGCGTTCTGCGCGGGCCGCTTCCAGCTCAGCCATCTTTGCTTCCAGTCTGGCATCTGCCTCTCGTTGCCGTTCGAGGAAGGCCAGCTGTTGTGGGGTAAGACCACTGGCTGGTTTAGGTTTAGCAGTTGCGATGGGCGTATCACGATGTTTGGAGTAGAAAACCGTCAGTGGATTGTTCTCCGGATCATTGATGACCAGCATCAATAGGTTCGGCATAACGACTGCTGGCGGGAAGTGTTCTGGTGAATTCAGAGAGGCGAAAGACGATGGATCTACGGTTGCGTTTGTGGTGTCGATGACTATCGGGAAGGGCGTGACGGATAATTGACTCGCCATCGTTTTCTCCGCAGGGACCGTTTCCATTGGTAGTAAAAAGAAAAAGCCTAAACCTGCGGTACCGATCAGGCAGAGAAGCCAAAAAGGTAGGCCAGGCCCACTCTCTTGAGGCAAACGCGGCTCTACTTTATCCCACAGCGCGTCAGTATCCACGGGGGTAGTGTGCTGGTGTAGTGACCGGCGGATCTTATTTTCAAATGGTCTATTCAGCATGACGCAGACCTGTTTTTTGGTTGAGTAAAATGGTCTGAAGAAGCTTACGGCTGCGGGAGTAATAGGATCGGCTGGTCACTTCCGTGATTCCCAGCATCTGCGCGATCTCCCGATGGCGATATCCCTCTACGGCGTATAAATTGAAGACATGACGGAACCCATCGGGTAGGGTGGCTACACACCGCATGATGTCTTCGGCCGCTAAGCGATCAATAATATCAGGGGCGATGGGTGAATCCATGGAAATAGGTTCCATGCAGACTTCCCGTCTCATCCACTTACGGTCGAGTTGATTCAGAGCAGTGGTGACCACTACTCTTCTCATCCATCCTTCAAAGGAGCCGCTTTCTTTATATTGATCAATACGGGTAAGAATTTTCACCAAACTGTCTTGCAGTACGTCCTGAGCATGAGCGTGATCTGGAACGTACCGCAAGGCAATGGTGAAAAGCTGGGGGCTGAAACGCTCCACCAGTTCTTTTTGGAAACTCCGTTGACCAAGACGACAACCCTCAATGATGGTTGCTATGGTCATTGGCCGCCGTTTCATAAATTTATACGGAAGCTGGCGGTAACGGCAAGGTTGACGGCCTCTACCGATTGGCTGGCGTCGTTCTGCAAATTCATGGTAGCATCGAAAGTACCTTCGAATACATCTCCATTGGCGGACACGGAAGAACCTACTAGGTTCAGCATCTGATCGGGGTCGACGTAAACTCGTCCTTCACCGTAATCCTGCCCTGACTCAAGACGGTAGACGGCTCCCATAGCATCGGCAGCATCGAAGGCGCCCGTAGCGGGGGCACTGAAGTTTAGGAAGAGGCTGTACTCTTCGCCGTTTAGCGTGCCGGCGGCACGTACCAGCCAGTTGAAATTGCCGTTGTCCGGCCAGTAAATGGGCGCAAGCTCGGTGATGGGAATATCCGTTCCGTCTATAGTGAGCGTAAAGAATTCATCTGCGTCGAGTTCACCGCAAACCACCATTTCCTGCGGGGCAAAGTCCTCGGCGGGGCGGCGATAAACGGGCGAGGAGGCGCGGTAATCTCTAGTGAAGGCCTGTACCAGCACTTCATCGTCGTCACAATTGATGAGAGAAACAACCGTTTGGCCGTTGCTTTGAGCTGCAAAGTATTTGCCACCGTTACCACCATATCCGTTCGCCCAAATTTCGGCCAACTCCAGATCGGGCATACCTGCACTGCCACAGCTGGTGAGACTGCCAGCAAATGCACTGTTAGATAGATCAATCACAATGTCACCAAGCTCTCTTGATGTGCTAACCGGAACCGGGTCAAATGGCACCACAATAACCTCTCCAGTACAAGAATCCCGTACCTGGAACTCCAAGGCTGCGTCAGCGGCAACCCAGGCGCAGAATTCACCGTTACAATCGATTCTGGCAGTGTAGCAGGTTAATCCACCCACTAGGTTTACTGCGAAAGGGGAATGGGTAAGTGGGAATCCACCAGCATCTACGAAGCGGCCACAAATCCTGGCAGCAGGGCGGGGGACATCACAGTTATAAGTACCTCCAACGTTGATGAAAACGATGTAACAATCGGGGCCTAGAGTGGCAAAACCATCGGGAAGCCAGAAGCCTGCAGGATCAAGAACCCAGAAGGGGATATCGTCGGGACCAAGCGGAACAGTAGCGGATTTGAGCGGAAACCGGACCTCTGCCGGGGTGGATTCATCAAGGGTTAGCGGATCTCCGTCTGGAGACTCCAGCGCAACGTCCATCATACCAAAGCTTTCCAGGTTGGCCAGTTCACCGTTTTCTAACTGCGCAAGGACGTTTCCTGGGCTGTTGAGCATTTCATCGGCATCCTCTGGTGCATCGTGATTAACGTATACTTCGACGGGGCCATCGTAGGCAGAGCCATCTGCAGTAGTGGCGATGGTGTTAGCGGCCAGCATGACGGAGAAACCATCGGCTAGCTGAATGATACCGCCAGTGGTGAGGTCGATCTCGCCAGCCTTTACTTTAGGTTCGAGTACGAAAGTCTCCACTAATTCACCGTCTCCGGCGGGCATTAACAGGCGGCGCTCTGGCCAGTGGCCGGGGCTGGTGACGGTTACCAGCGTACCGTCAGAGCTTAGCTGGCCAGCGTCAATGGTGAAGGAACCGTCAGGGTTGAGGCGACCTGCGGATCCAAGGCCCGTAATATCTACGTCCGAGAGCGTCTCTCCGTTCTGGGTGATGACTACTGTCGTAACCGTCGCCGTTACAACGGTGGGGGGCGGGATATTGCCCGTTTCGGTCGTGATGATCTCTCCTTCTTCCCGGCAACCAGTGAAGATGAAAAACAAAGCCAGGAGAACAAACAGGTAATTTGAGGAACGCATATTTTAGGGGTTTACTTATTGGGAAGACCGGAACGGGAAGCAAAACGTTAGGGAAAATAAGGTTTTTTTTAAAAATGTGGCTTAGCCCATCTTATCCACACTGTTATCGACCGGAC
Source organism: uncultured Lewinella sp. (assembly GCA_938021455.1). Lineage (GTDB taxonomy): Bacteria > Bacteroidota > Bacteroidia > Chitinophagales > Saprospiraceae > Neolewinella. Next base: position 3,244 of record CALIGP010000266.1, read on the forward strand.
CTTGCGATAGCCCCACACCGCTGTTGTAACTTTCCCTGCACCTGCGTCTGCGCCTCCCGCTAAGCCTGCCGAAGTGTTCGCGCCCGATTACAGTACATTAGCATCCGGCCGTAAACCCGATGTCATTTGTACGAAGTCAACATTAACATCCCTTCCCCCGTATTATTAGCAAGATGCGTTATCTGCTCCTCCTTGTTTTTTTTCTTCCGGCTTTAATCACTTTCGCGCAGCCAGTGGATTGTGATGACCGCCAGATTTATGTTTCCCTGCAAGAATTACACGCTGATTGTGATAGCATTGTTCTGGAAGCTTATCCCGTTGGAAACCCCGATCTCCAATGGTACGTTAACGGTGTCGAGATGCCAGGAGATGCGGTAAAGCTCTTTAGTCTGAGTGGCCCTGCTGATGGCTTTACCATTGGGTTAGTAGCTAGTGATGGGACGTATTGCCGCCTGACGGAACACCTTGTCGTAATTGATGGAGGTTGCCCCGTCGAGGATTGTGCGAACGGCATCGATGATGA
>CALIGP010000267.1 GCA_938021455.1 uncultured Lewinella sp.
TTGCCGAGGTAGAAGAACACGTCTGGATGCCCGTCACGACAACCCTTGATGCAGCAGGACAAATCTTTGGCGTCGCCTTCGAGTATCATTACCTCAGCACCGTGAGTGACTACCAGCTGGAGCTCAATGAAACGCTTGGTGGGTACGTAGAGGTAATTGATGAAAAGTCTCAGCCCGAGATTGCCCGGCAAACGAAAAAGGCTACCGAGGTATCAGATCTGGAAGCCCGACTGGCGGATGGCGGTGAAATCACCCGGAAGGACCTTCGAAAACTTATGAAGTCTTATGAAAAGGAAGAACGGGAAAAATCTGACGAGCCGGAGGTAATAAGTAACTACAAATACAAAGAAGACAGTACGGTGACCATCATTACGGACACCGCAGCCTGGGCTAAAATTCGGCCCGTCCCATTGACCGCCCAGGAAAAGCTGGCCTACGCCATTTCGGATAGCCTGGAAGTCGAGCGAATCGCTACCGTTGAATCAACCAATAGCGGGGAGTCGGGAATAAAGATCAAGGCTTCCGGAGAGCCCGCCAAAAAGAAGAAAAACCCGCACCTCCGTACCAGCTTCTTCCCGGACCCCTTCTTCAATCCGGTCGAAGGCTATGCCCTGGGCGGAAGGATTGGTTTTAGAAATACCCGCAAGAACTACAAATTCGGTTTAACTCCCCGCTACGGTCTTGGTTGGGAGCGACTCAGCCTACAGGGAGATCTGAAAATTGGCAGAAGCGGTGGAGGCAATAACGAGCCCCAGTTTAAGGTCACCGGCGGGCGTTTCCTACGGCAGTTCGATAGCCGTCCGGCGATTGAACCCTGGATCAGCGCTTTCACTAATCTCTTCAACGGAAAAAATTTCATCCGCCTCTACGAGCGCACCTACGGGCAATTTGATTACCGTAAGAACTATGGGGATGCTTTCCGGGCGGAGGTAACCCTGGCCTACGAAGACCGCAGAGCTGTAAGTAATACGAGTGATCAGCGATGGTTCTCCAAAGACGAGGGAGTATACGCTGCTAATGCACCACTCAACGCCCAGTTAGGGGTGGTTACAAACGTTAGCCCAGCAGCAACTGCCCGGCTCGGCTTCAGCTGGCGCCCGGGCCTCAAGTACCGAATAGTGAACGATAAAAAGGTGATGATCGAATCATCAGCTCCGACTCTCTCTGCCAACCTCAGAGCCGGGCTTCCTGGTATTGGTGAAAGCACGGCCGACTTCACGCTGCTGGAAGCTGCTTACCAACATCGGTTCGACGTTGGCCGTAAGGGCAAAGTTGATCTATTGGTCAGAGGAGGGGCTTTCCTTAATAATGCCTCCGTTGACTTTCCGGATTTCCGACACTTCTCTACCTCCGAACTCTTACTCACTTCTCTGGATCCCATCGGTAGCTACCGCCTGCTCCCTTACTACCTGGAGAGTACTTCAGAAGAGTACCTGGAATTCTACGGCCACTATCAATTCCGTAAATTCTTGCTTACACAGATATGGCAACTCCATTTGATGGGCCTCAAAGAAGACCTCTTCGTTAATTACCTCCATACGCCTACATCAGAGAACTATACGGAGGTGGGCTATTCGATAGATAACATCTTCCGGATCTTCCGGCTGGAGTTCGTAACTGGCTTTCGGGACCTTAAGTATGACGATTTTGGGATACGCCTAAGCGTTGCCAGTACTTTTGGGCGAAGCAACTAAAAACGTCCGCCAGGAGTTGTCAGGGTATAGCACCATGGCAAGGAAAGGAAAAAATTACACGGACCGAATGAAGGGGCCGGTTGGAGAATGTGAACTTTGTACGCGGCAAAAACCGCTTACGGAGCATCACCTGATTCCACGCGCAGTACATGGCAAAAAGTACTTCCTGAAAATATTCAGCAAGGAAGAAATGACCCATCGACGAATCCGTGTTTGCCGACAATGCCACAAGGGGATCCACCGCATCATCCCCGATGAAAAAGAACTCGCCCGACACTTCAATACTAAAGAGAGCCTAATGGCTGACGAGCGGATTATCCGCCACGTGAACTGGGTAACGAAGCAACGGTAGTGCCTGTTGGCAGTACAAAAAAAGGCGAATCTACCTTGGTAGACTCGCCCGAACATTAACCAAAAACCCAGCAAAAGACATGACCTTAGTTCTTGAGCATACCGTTTCACCGGGTGAAACGCTCGCAACGGAGGTATAATCGTTACTCGAAGGGCAGTTACTACAAAGAGCAGCCACCTCGGTCTCACCGGGCGGTATATTCGTTGTGGTAATTCACGCGTCCCTCACGCGACTGTTGTTTTGATTCAGTCATCCAGTAGCATCCTATTGGTCTTGCTAATAAATAGCTTGTGAGACCACAGATGTTCGGCCAGCGCAAAAAAACTGAAAAATAATTACAAACATGCCTGGGTGCGCTTACGTAGTATAAGTGGATAACTTAAAGAGGTCGGCCCTCCTCATTGGCAACCAGATTGTCAACGATAGAGGGTTTCATCTATTTGCACATTAACCATCAACTACTAAAAATTTACTACCATGACGGACACACTTCCAACCATCAAAAAGAAAATCATTGCTCACCTCATTGCCGAAAAAAAAGCTTCTTATGACAACATGATGAGTATGCAAGACTCAGAAATGTCTGGAGCGAAAAAAGAAAGCGAAGCCGACGGAGGCATGCTCAACGACGGCAAAAAGGATCAGGCGATGAACCGGATCGAAGCAAGAGCCTCCACCATTGATGCATTACAGCGAGACATAAATGTCCTTAACGGCCTGGGCTCAATTGATGCTAATGAGGAGATTCAATTGGGTGACGTAATCAAAACAGACAAGGGTAACTTCTTTGTCGCCGTTGCAGCTGACGAGTTTGACATTAACGGAACCGCTTATCGGGGTATATCTACGGACAGCCCGCTATTCAAAAAACTTCAGGGTAAAACTGACGGAGACAACGTGGAAGTTAATGGCAATATCTTCCAGCTTATTTCTTCCTTCTAAGAAGCTCAAAAGACGTAAAAAAAGCCCCTCCGGAACCATAATCCGGTGGGGCTGCATCATAATCTCACGAAAAAATCTTAGATCGAAATTTGCCGGAGCGATGTTTCCGGCCTATCTTTCGAATATCTTTAGTGCTTTTGTTTTGATCCCATGAATGTATTACAGCCGGTTCCCGATTGGGACCGGCTTTTTTATTGGGTGTTCTCAAAGTGTGTGCGTGTGTGAAAAAAGGGGCCGTCCCAATTGAAAACCGGGACGACGCCACTTACAAATCATAATCCCATGAACATAAATCTTGTCATGATGAAGCACGTTCACTCCCTCTGACATTACAAATGTGCATCCATTAGTAGCCGACAACAAGGACACATTTGTTTATTTGTGAATAATTAAAATTCTTAAAAATTCACAAACAACTGAAATTCAGCCTCTTAAAAATTTACATGTGAATAAAAAAACTCATGTTATTACACTTTATAGCTATGGGTAAAGGCTTGTTTTTCTCTAATTCCACCAAAAATCCTTGCTTTTTCACCAGTTTTCGCTAGAATTCGATTCCTTTAACTCGCTAAAACTCCCGTTATGACACTGGCCGAAGCCCAGTCCACAGTAGACCACTGGATCAACACCGTAGGCATACGATACTATGACGAACTAACCAATACAGCCATCCTGATGGAGGAAACGGGTGAGGTGGCGCGCCTGATGGCCCGGCTATATGGAGAACAGTCCTTCAAACGTCCTGAAGACGCAGCTAAAGCCCCGGCTCAATTAGGGGATGAGATGGCGGACGTTCTATTCGTCCTCATTTGCCTTGCCAATCAAACGGGCGTAGACCTGGAAGAGGCCCTAAAAAAGAATCTTGAGAAAAAGACAAAGCGGGATACCGAGCGGCACCGGGACAACCCGAAGCTGAAGGATGGCTTGTAAGTTAGCGGGGAAGTAACAGGCAGCGATAAGTAATAAGCAGGTGTGACTGGCAAATGTATCGTGCACAGGGTCAGTCCCTGAATCGAAGCCCTTATTATCAGACAGGAAAGTCCCAACATGTTTCCCGGGCTACCCCATGCAGGGCAATCGCAAGAAACCCCCTCCCAACCCTCCCCACGGGGGGAGGGCTATTGAAAACGCTAAGCGTTTTGGGGCTCAAGGTTTCAATTTTGCCTTTCTTGCAATTGCCGGGCTACCCCATGCGGCAGCCTACAAGACTACCGACTACAAGACTACTTTTTTTACCGGTTCTTCGGCCGGCGACGCTTATTACCACGCGCCATCATACCGTGCCCCTGCTTACCCATTCGTTGAGCGGCTTTGACCTGACCAGACTGCTTAAGCGCCTGATCCATCATATCGATTTGTTCCCGGATTTGCGGGATTTTGATGTTGGCCTCTTTAGCCTTAGCGAGGTACTTTTTTGCGGCAGAGAAATTTTTACGTTGATATTCGATCTGTGCCAGTTGGAAGTGTAGCGTCGCTTTTTCAGTTGGCGTAGGAATGTCAATCTGCTCTGCTTTACGCAGCCAGACCTCCCCACCATTGATGTCTTTGCGGGCCAGGGCGATGTTTCCCTTCATCATGTAGTAGAAGGCACGATTAGCGCTGTAGAGCCATTCCGGCTTCAGGGTTAGATTAAGCATCTTTTCGGCACCATCGAAATCTTGTACCTGAATGGCTTTAGCCGCCGGGGCTACCGTACCCAACAGCACGTAACCGACAAAAAGGATAATGCCCGTAATGACGAAGAAAATACCGTACCAGACGCCCAGACTGGCCCAAAGAGCAATACCGCCAATCAGGCAGAGGGCAATGAGAGCAAAGCGTACGTACGGAGGAATGGTGAACATGTAAAAGCGTTTGAGACCGCAAAGATAGTGAAGAGGGGAATGAATAAGCTTATTCCAACCCCGCCTGATATTTCTTCTGCGCGCGTTTGGCGATGAAGACGGAGATTTCGTAGAGAACGTAGAGTGGAAGTGCGATCAGCACCTGAGTGACCACGTCCGGAGGCGTAAGTATACTGGCAAGGACTAGAATGCCAATGAAGCTGTGCTTGCGGTATTTGCGCATGCTTTCCGCCGTTACCAGGCCGAAGCTAGCCAGGAAGTGCACGAGGACGGGGAGTTCAAAGATTAGGGCAGCGGGCAGGGTAAACATGACCATATAGCTGACCATGGAGCCCATCTTCGGCTGGTTAACCGCCCCACCAACCTCAAAGCCCATTAGGAAATTTGTACCGAAGGGCGCGATGACAAAAAAGCCAAAGCAGACGCCAATGAAAAACAGCAGGGAGCATATGAAAATGACGCCACGGGTAGCCTTTTGCTCTTCCTTATAAAGTCCCGGACGAATAAAGGACCAAATTTGGTAAAAGACATAGGGGAACGAGATGATAAATCCACCGATGAAAGACATCTTAACCGCGGTGATAAAAGATTCGCCAAACTCGGTTGCCTGAATAACCACATTGGGCCCCGTCATGCAGAGCGCCTCCCCCGTTCCAAGCCATTGGCTCAGGTTACAGAAGAATTTATAGCTGGGAAAGTCGTCATAGTTCGTACCGAACAGAACGTGTCGGAAATACCAGTCGTTGAAAATGAAGAGCACAATACCACACAGGAGGATGGCGATCAACGATCGCATCACGTGCCACCGCAATTCCTCGAGGTGATCCACGAAAGACATCTCTTTGTCCGCCGGTGGTTTGGGGTTCCCGTCTTCGTCGACTTCCCAGTCGTCTACGTCCACTTGATCTAGTGCCATAGGGCGAAGGTAAAGGTTGCGGGTTTAGCAGAAAAGGGGGATAGAGAAACGTGACAGCAATTTGATGGTGTAGCGGGCGCGGACGCAGGTGCAAAGGAGGGGATAAAGGAGCAAGGCAGGGCCGCCTTAAATCCTAATCAGATCAACTAGCATGACTGTCATTCACTGCTATTAAGAGACAATTTTTGCACCTGCGCCCCGGCGCCCTACTCTTCTTCGCTCTTAAGAAAGTCCGCTACTGCTTGCTCGCTGTATTCCCAAAGCCGGCGAGCCAGTTGCTCATTGCGGGCAATACTGGATGGTTTTTGCAAGCACTGGTTCTCGTCGAAATACCGTCCGGAAACATCTTTCACCTCCGGGCTTACCGCAAGGTAAACCGAAGTGTCTGCCCCTTCATTGGGTTTAATGGCAAAGGGCTTGTACAACGACCAAACCGTACTCGTCAATGCTCCAGCCTTTTTATTTGCCAGCCGGGTACCAACCACTCCGGGATGCAAGCAATTCGTGGTTAGCTCCTGCCCAAAGCGCCGGTCTAGCTCCATGGTAAACAGTACATTGGAGAGTTTACTCTGGGCGTAGGCTTTCGTGCCGCTATAATTTTTACCCCCCAACTCGCCTTGAAAAGAATCGAAATCCAGTCCGCCTTTGAAGTGCAGCGCACTACTTACATTTATAACCCGACTACAAAGCCGGCAGCAACGAAGCGCTGGCAGCAATAGCATCGTCAGCAAGAAATGCCCAAGGTGGTTAACGGCGAACTGCAACTCATAGCCGTCTTCCGTCACTTCCCGCGCATCGGTGTATACGCCAGCGTTGTTGATCAATACATCCAGTTTAGGATGCTCAGCCAAAAACTCATCCGCCGCCGCCCGAATCGAGCGAAAGCTACTCAGATCGAGGGGTAAAGTATCGATCCGGTGATTGCCCGTTTTACTGGTAATGGCCTGAGCCGTTTGTTGGGCTTTCACCTCGTCACGGCAAGCGAGTACCAGATGGGCACCTCGAGCCGCCAGCCGCTCGGCCGTTGCCCGGCC
>CALIGP010000268.1 GCA_938021455.1 uncultured Lewinella sp.
GCCGCCGCAGTTATGTCCGTTGTGCTAGCCGTGCCCCCCAGCTCTGCCGTAAGCGTACCCGAAGCAGTTACGGTATTTATGGCTTTCATAATGTCGGCCGCGGCTTCCATTTCACCCAGATGCTCCAACAGCAAGGCTGCCGACCAAAACTGCCCGATGGGGTTGGCTTTGTTTTGCCCCATAATGTCTGGTGCAGAGCCGTGGATGGGCTCAAACATGGAGGGGAAGTCCCTTTCCGGGTTAACGTTGCCACTACCGCCCAGACCAAGGCTGCCCATGATGGCGCCGCCCAGGTCGGAGAGGATGTCGCCAAGCATATTAGTGGTTAGCACGACATCGAAGTACTCCGGGTGCAGCACAAAATTGGCGGAGGCCGCATCGATGTACATCTTGCGGTATTCCACATCAGGGTAGTTGGCGGCGACTTCTGCTATGGTATTGTCCCACAGCGTCAGTGTGTGGATCATGGTGTTCGACTTGGTCACATTCGTCACGTGCTTACCGCGCTTGCGGGCCAGCTCGAAGGCAAATTTTGCGATCCGGCGAGTACCAACTTTAGTGAAGATATTGGTGTCTACCGCAAAGCCCTCGTCCGTATCGCCGTACATCGTACGACCGCTTTGTACGAACTCTCCTTCGTTGTTTTCCCGGATGATGACGAAGTCAATATCGGCCTGTCCTTTGTTCCGCAAGGGGCTCTGAATGCCGTCAAAAAGTTTTACGGGGCGGTAGTTAACGTACTGCTTAAAGGAGGTCCGTACCAGGTTAGTAAAGTCTTTGAACGGTAGGCGGTCGTCTACTTCCGGAAGACCGACAGCACCGAATAGTACCGCGTCGAATTGCTGTAACTTTTCAAGCCCGTCGTCCGGTAAAAAGCTACCGTGTTTCAGGTAATGACCTGCGCCATAGAGTAGCGTTTCGGATTCAATGGCAAAGCCATGTTTTTGGGCAACTGCTTCAAGGATTTGCATGGCGGCGGGTACGATTTCGTGACCTACGCCGTCTCCGTTTACGGCTGCAATTTTATAAGTTTTCAATTCGAATATTTGGGTTTGTTGATGGGTTAAACATACAGAATATGCTTGCCTATTTTACCGGCTAAGTAAATAATTGCTGGGTAATATCCACAGGAGATACTTTTTTGCACAAATCATATACGATTTTACCGCTGATGCATTTGCGTTATTCCCAACTTATTCGTTTCTATACTTATCAGCCGGTTGAAATTCAATTGCACCCCTTTAAAAACCAGTCATGCACTTTATTCGCTTATTTCTTTTACTTGTATTTAGCTACTTTTTATCTTCCTGCTCTCCGGTGAAAGTCCTGATCATTGATGGGCAGAACAATCATGATGTTTGGCCCAAGTCAACCGTTATGATGAAGCAATATCTGGAAGAAACGAAGGGCTTTAAAGTGGCCGTGAATCGTAGCCAATTCACCTGGAAGGCAGGTAAACAGGCAGGCTACCTTGCCTTAGCTGAAGTGGGGCCAACGCAGGATAAAGAGCAGCCCCAAACGGACCCGGATTTTGCTCCGGATTTTGAGAAATACGACGTTGTTATTTCCAACTTTGGTTGGAAGGCAGCTGCCTGGCCAGCTGCTACTCAGCTCGCTTTTGAGGAATTTGTAAAGAATGGCGGCGGCTTTGTCTCTATCCATGCAGCCGATAATTCTTTTCCAGACTGGAAGGCTTACAATGAAATGATTGGCCTGGGCGGTTGGGGTGGCCGCACTGAAAAGGATGGCCCTTATGTCTACTATACCAACGATGGAGAACTCACCCGCGACGATGCGAAGGGCAAAGCTGGAAGCCATGGCCCCAGACATGAATTTCCGGTAACGGTACGAGAGCTGAATCACCCCATTACCCGGGGAATGCCAGCAGTTTGGTTGACGACCGTAGATGAGTGTTACGCCCAACTCCGTGGGCCGGCCAAAAACTTAACTGTTCTGGCTACCGGTAAAGACCACTCCGATAAGCCACCCACTGACCGACATGAACCCGTGCTGATGACGGTTACCTACGGAAAAGGGCGAATTTTTCATTCCACCCTTGGGCATTCGGATGTTTCTATGGAGGGAGTAGGTTTTATTGAAAGTCTTTTGCGCGGAGTCGAGTGGGCCGCCACTGGTAAAGTAACCCGTGAAATACCTGCTGATTTTCCGACGGAAAGGGAGGCTACTCACCGAAAGTTTATGGTTAGAAAACAATAGTTAGCGCCAGGAATTAGAAGAAATAAAAAAGCGATCAGCGAACGGTATTCGGAGGCAATTTGCCTGAATGTTGTTCGCTGATCGCTAAAAACTCTAGGGTGAAGTAGAATTTTTTTCATCTCTACCAAGCTCTTATTCTTTAATCTCATACTCCTTGGCTAACAACCGCTTACGAACGCTGACCTTAAGTTTTTCTCCGAGGGTGTTTGTCTCATTGCCACTCGCTTTCTTGCGGGCTTCAGCTACGTAGGCATCACGCTTAGCTGTTAGCTCCAGAATTTCGGTCTGTAGCGCTTTACGTTCTTCACTCATCGCTTTGATTTTTACTTTGAGGTCACCGTCCGAAAGATTGGATAAACTATCCGGCAGTGTTTCTTTCTGTTCCAAGATAAGCTCCTCATTTTCTTCGGCGGCATCAACAACATCCCAGGCAGTGTTTTTGTACTTTTCGCTGGCTTTAAACTTGGCACGGGAGCTTAAATTAGCCTTACTGTAGGAGCCGGCATTGGCGTCTTGCCGCATCTGGTTGGCCTGGTAGGTAGCTCCCTGCGCGCCATAAGCAATGTAGGTGCCGTTGAGTCGCAGATTGCAACTTTCGATGGCGTCGTCGTAGGGCGATTCGATGTAGGTAACGCGCTCATCCTGATTGATGAAGAAGAAGTCGCCGTCACCGTTTTTGGCGCCGCTACGCCAGCTTGCACCGTCGCTGCCGTTGGGGTTGCCACAGAGAATGGTATTAACGATGATGTCTTTTCCACGGGCTTTGCGTAAGGCATCTTCTGGCTTCACTTCACCCTGGGTGAAGGGCTCGTTGCCAGCGATGTATATGAGCTTGATGGTGCCGTCTTTAGCGTCCCAGCTTAGGTCGTCGGTAGAGCGAAGGATAACGTGGCCGCAGAATTCGTCTCCGCCGCCGGTCTTCAGGCCGAAGAGTTTATCACTAAATAGGTCTACGTCCGTCGTGAGCGGGACAATCTGCTCAATGTACCCTTTCTCGGGTAGTAAACCGCTGTTGCCATATTGGTACAGAGCCACTTCAATGTCCGGTGCTTCGCCATCCTTTTGGGCTTTGAGGATTTCATTGAGGATGTTCCAGAGGCGGCTTTTGGCTTGGTCGATCAGGCCGTCCATTGAGCTGCTGGTATCCAGCAAGAAGGCGATTTGAATCAGATTTTTGCCGGTACGAGTGGATACCGCCGGCGGTGTAGTTATGGTAGGTGGCGCGGTCGCAGGTGCAAGGTGAGTTGGTGGAGCTGGGGGAGTTGGAGCTGTGCTCGTACTGCCGTAAAGTAGGTTACCTGCGAAGAACAAACAGCCGATGGCCGTCAAAACAGCTGCTGAGAGCCAGGCGAAAGTAGTGGGAATTTTCATGCTAAGGGAGGATTGGGTTAAATAGATGAGCCGGGATTCGGTTTCAGGAATTAGATGCTCGTTCCGGCTCGATTGCACAACAAAGTTGGGGCTAAATTCTACCCACCGTTATCCGCAATTTGCCAAAGAAGTCAGCCACTTTGTGAACGCGCCAGCTGACTACGGGAAGTGGTCGTTATGCACCCGTTTGACGGCTTTTGGGGAGGCCTTCCCCCGTTTTTAGACCATAGTTTTGCCCTTGCCATCTGCCCTAAAGAAAGGCTGTTGGTAACGCACGTAGTTAAAAATAACGTGCTGCAAGAAGTTAATTGAATTTACTCATCCAGAAATTTCCTATTATGAATAATGTAATGAAGAACCTCTCCCTATTATGCCTTTGCCTACTTTTCCTTGTCCCGTTGGCTAACGCGCAGGTAATGGGCAACTATCAAACTCAACAACCTACTAATGCTGTCAATTATAAGCCACAGTTTAGGGCTGTTCCGAGAACGGCAGCCTTTGCGCCTAACACTCGCGAAATGGAGTTCACCATCAATGCGCTGTCCAACCAGCGAGCGAGTGCCTTTGTCGCTATCTTCAGTGTCTTCCAGGCGGGAGAGACGGTAAAGGACGTCAACTCTTCCATCAACGAAAGAATCACCGGCATGACGGATGGGCTTACCGCCATCGGTGTAAAGGAAGAGGATATCTACATCGATATGGTCAACTTCCTGCCCACCTACGCCTTCAGCGAAGAGAACAAGATATTCTCCAAGAAGACGCTGACGGAGAAGCCTACCGGCTTCCAGCTCCAGAAGAACCTCCACATCCGTTACCGCGACGCCGGAATGCTGGACGACATCATGACCGCCGCCACCAACGCAGGCATTTATGATATCATCAAAGTGGACGAAATCGTTGAAAAGCCACAGGATGTTTACACGGAACTGCGGAAGCTATCTTTCGAGTATCTCGAAGGACTCAAAGAAATGTACTCCGCTAACGGCATCGCCCTAGACAGTTCCAAGCTCTCCGTTGCCGAATCTGCCTGGGTTGTTTACCCTAAGGATCGTTACGAGAGTTACTCGGCCCACGCCTCCCAAAAACTGAGCAAGGAGGATCGGGAAGGAGCCAACGTTAGCCAGGTTAATAAACCAACCCTCCGCTTTTATAATGCTATTCCATTCAACGACTATGATCTGGTACTAAACCCCGACGTTCTGGCGCCTACGGCTCAATTCACTTACAGCATAAAGGTTAAGTTTATCCTGCCGGAGGAAAAAAAGCCCGTCCCGGCTCCCGAGCCCGAAATCAAAACGGTAACGGAGCATACTTACTTCTACCTTACGCCGGAGGGGAAAGTGGTTCCGCTGCCGTTGGGGACGGCGAAGTAGCCTGGTGGTCTGGTGGTCCTGTAGGCTGCCGCGCTAACACGCTCCGGGAGCCTTCGGCCCCGTTCGCGATCGGACCTGGAGGTCCTCAACCCAGGTTGGACGGAGGGCCTCCAGGTCCGACCAAATAAAGAAGTAAAGCAAACTAAAATCCCAAAATCCTTACCTTCACTCATCATGCCAAAACTCCTCCTCTTGCTACTGTTTGCGCTATTCACCTTCCCAGGCGTCAGCGGGCAATCTATGAGCAAGAAGCGGAGTAAGCAGGACGCTGCCCCCTCGGCCATTGAGCGGGCTGCCGCCCAGCGGGAAACCGATCCCGCT